>JAJFVF010000006.1 GCA_021371935.1 bacterium | reverse complement strand
TTGTAAAATGAGTGCCATTGGGGCGTGCATGAGAAAATTGCTGGCAATCGCATATGGAGTACTAAAAACCGGCACCTCGTTTGAAGTGCCAGCGTAAAAAATTGACAGGCAAGACGGTATCTCGCATCCGCTCGGAATGACAGTGATAAGGCTTTCGCAATTACCTCAGGACATGCGATTCCTTGCCTGATACGGCAGTTTCGGCAGCGGCTTTGATTTTCATCGAGAGCTTGATTGCATTTAACTGCTGCTGAAACAACAAAATCCTTCTCTTCCATTCGATCGCACCGAACTTCCTGGACTCCATTTGCAACATGTCATTGATACCGAGCAATGCCGCGCGGTAGAATGCAGTATGAGGTTTGCAACATGCACCGGGTTATAAACTCTTTACATGAGACAGCAGATGAGCGGTTGGTCGAGATGGCGGCAGGTGGTGAGGTCGTCGCTTTCGATGCGCTGGTAAAGCGGTTCCAGCGAGCCGTTTACGCAGTGGCTTTCGCGGTCCTTGCCGATAGGGATGCGGCGCTGGACGTTATCCAGGAGAGCTTCATCACGGCATATCGACGGCTGCATGATCTCAATGACCCGTCAAGGTTCGGACCATGGGTGTGCGGGATCGCTAGAAATAAAGCAAAACAACTTATTCGCGATTACACCCGGCGCAACAACCATGAGGTTCCACTGCCTGAGGCAGAACTTGCAGCAGATACAACTCCTGTTCACGAGGGCACCGATCGCATCCGGGAGGCTATGTCCACCCTGACTGAGGTTCAAGCGGATATCGTTTCGCTATTCTATATGGAGGGCTACTCGATAAAAGAATGTGCACGATTGCTGCAAGTGCCCGAAGGTACTGTCAAACGTCGGCTGCATGACGCGCGAGCGCGGCTCAAAAAGGAGATGACTGGTATGGTAATGCAACACCTCAAAGAGTTCGCCCTGCCGGAGGACTATCATGTTGTGCTTGAAAAGAGCACGCCAATCCATACAACAAGGCCACAGTTGGTCTATTTCAAGGATCACTGGGTGCTTATTTGGCAGGACGGCGTGCAGTGGGAGCCATATGATGGACCGTTCTGGTTCTGGCTATCGGAGAGTACGGATGGAGAGAACTGGTCTGAGCCTCATAAGCTGGAGTTGCCGAAAGGCAGCGATGAAATGCGGTATAATCCCGATTATCTTCAGCTTATGAGTGCATGCGTGGCGGGTGACAAGCTTTTCTTTGTTACTCAACAATTTGCCGGACATGCCGATCTGTATTCGTCCGAGGACACAATAAACTGGAGCCTGCATCCGAGACTTCGCATGGGAATGATAGGTCGGCCTTCTTTATTTAGCTCAGGTAGCGATCTCTACATGGTATATCCATCGGCTGTGCCCTATTGCGGTTATCGTGTTGATATGATCCGCAGTTCGGATTGCGGCTTTTCATGGAGATGGCTCAATTCACCGTATCGGGGTGATGGTCAAATACACGATGTCGCTGGGTTAGCCTCCGGCGGCAGGATATATGTCGCATGGCGTGAAGTCCTTGGCAAATGGGTGCCTACGGGTGAAGTATCAGGCGCCGTACACTGGCAAGAGCATATCACAGCAGTGCAAGATTCAGAAGTGCCTGAAGGTGCATTGACACAGAGAGTTTGGACAGGCCAAAGCAGTGATGGAGGCCAGACTTGGAATCATAGGGTATGGAAGCCGCAGGAGTATCCCGACAACTCAGGATTGACGATATACCCGCTGCCCGAAAAGCCCGAGCCATTACTTGTCAAGGCGCTCGATATCGCAAAGCCTTATTACAGTAACAGCCTGCAGTTCGCATCATTCGGCAAAGTAATGGCACTGGCGCAGGAGGTAAGGAGAGATGATGCCGCCGTGGAGGTCTGGGTAACGTTTAGTCGTGATAGCGGAAAGACCTGGCTTCAGAAAGCCGTCTATTCAAAGGGCGCTCTTGGCGAACCGGCAATTGCTTTTGATCCTACTGGCACGTTGATGCTTGCAGGCAGTTCGCGAACGAACAAAGAGGCGCATCCATGGGTGGTCCAGAGTCGTATTGGTAATGAAGCCGGCAAACCAGTGACATAAGTTTGCTTCCGGTTGTGTTATCTGTCAATCACGGCTTGCGGTTCGTTGCACGCCGTGATATTATTATCCTATCCGATGCTATTGCGAGGGTTCATTTGTCATCTCACTAGGAATTATACGTGGATAATACATTATTAACAGTGGCATCGATCTTCATTCTGCTCCTTATCGGCTACAGTGCAAAGAAAATAGGCGTCTTGAGTCATAAGGACGCACCGCTGATTACCTCATTAGTTATTAACTTTACCATGCCGGCGTTTGTTATATTGGCGATCCATGGCAAGCCGCTGAATATGGATATGGCAAAAGCGCCATTTCTGTTTTTTGCCGCTGAGATGGTCGTGATGGCTCTGGCATATCTTATTGCCCGCGCTCTAAGGCTCGACCGTCGGACCACTGGTGGGTTGATGCTTGTTTCGGCATTTGGAAACACGGGTTTTCTGGGATATCCGGTGGTCAACGCTGCATTTGCAGGGAATGTTCATGCCATGCCGTCTGCTGTGTTGATGGACGCATTCGGGATGATGGTCGTATTGTGCACGGTCGGCATAATTGTGGTGGAGAACTGCACAGGTTCGGCATTCGAGTGGCAGAGCATGCTGGGATTCCTTAAGACGCCACTGTTGTTCGGCACACTGCTTGCTTTGGTATTACGGACGGTTCACATACCCGATTTAGTTATGTCCTCGCTGCAATATTTATCCGCTGCGACTGTGCCGCTTGTGATGATAGCTATTGGACTGAACCTTTCGACATATTCTGTGAGGCAGTTTCCTGGGGCGCTTGCGGCAGCAGTGACGCTGAAACTGGCGCTCTTGCCTGCACTTGTTATATTGGTTATGCATCTTGCGGGTGTCAAAGGAACAGTGTATCAGGTGGGCGCGACTCTTGGCGCAATGCCTGCGGCTGTGGTGTCGGGTGTGATTGCGTCGAGATACGGTGCAAATGGAGCGTTCGTGGCTGCGGCAATCGCACTGGGCACACTTATAAGCGTGGTAACGATCCCGATTGTGCTGATGATTGTGCATTGACATTGGTCACCCACTTATAAACGTGTTAGTATTACTCTAGCAGAAAAAAACCACGAGAGAGTATATTATGAAAGTATTCGTTACCGGCGGGTCCGGTTTTCTTGGGATCAACTTAATTCGCTATCTATTGAGGAATAACTGCGAAGTCGTATCCTATGATATTGCCCCGTTTGATTATCCCGAGGCGGATCAGATTACATGGATACTCGATGATATACGCAAGAGCGATATGGTCGAGCTGACGATGAAGAGCTGCACACATGTCGTTCACTGCGCAGCCGCTCTGCCTCTGTATAGCAAAGAGGATATATATTCCACCGACATAGACGGCACAAGAAATGTACTGGAAGCTGCATCGAAGCTGGGTGTTGAGCGGGTGGTTCAGATATCGTCCACGGCTGTCTACGGCGTCCCGGACCATCATCCCATCTACGAGAATGACCAGCTTATCGGTGTGGGAGACTATGGTCAGGCCAAGATAGAGGCCGAAGCTGTGTGTGGCGAATATCGCAGCAGGGAGATGTGCGTGCCGATAATCCGTCCCAAGTCGTTTATTGGTCCAGAGCGTCTTGGTGTGTTCGCGCTGCTATATGATTGGGCGAAGGACGGCAGGGGCTTTCCACTGCTGGGAGATGGCAAGAACAGATATCAGCTTTTGGATGTGGAGGACCTTTGCGATGCAATATGGGCGAGCTTGACTCTGCCTTGCGAACAGGTCAATGATGTATTCAACATCGGAGCGGCTGAGTATGAGACGATGAAAGCAGACTTCCAGGCAGTGCTCGACTGCGCCGGTTTCGGCAAGCAGATCAAGTGTTTCCCTGCAGGTCCGGCTGTGGCAATCCTTAAGCTGCTGGAAAAACTCAAGCTTTCGCCGTTATACAAATGGGTCTATGATACTGCCTCGACCGATTCTTTTGTCTCCATAGAGAAAGCGCAAAACACACTCGGGTTCTCGCCCAAGTATTCCAATAAAGATGCCCTCATCCGCAACTACAAGTGGTATCTGGACAACTTGAACAGTTTTGAAAATACCAGCGGCATATCTCACCGTGTGCCATGGAGCCAAGGCATTCTAAGCATCGCGAAGAAGTTTTTCTAGCCTGATGGGAGGGCGAGGCTCCCGCCGAGCCTATACGGATGAACGTAACAGCTCACAAATTGCAAGTAAAAGTGAACATGCTGAGCATCGTCGAAGCATGCGGGTAAATTTTCACCTCTGATTACACTTATCCGCACCCTTCGACAAAGCTCAGGATGCTGGGGCACATATTTTTTCTCACAAAGTGCGAGCACTTAAGGATGAACAAACAACTTGTTAGCTGTTCGGCACGATGCTATAATTAGGCAAGCATATTCAAACTAGGAGATTTGGTTTGCAGCTCACAAAAAAAGACATAGAGAGCGTCGCTTATCTCTCCCGGCTGGAGCTTTCGGAAGAAGAAAAGGACAAGCTCACAGGACATATAAACCGCCTGCTGGAAAATTTCCAGACACTGCAGGAAATCAACACCGACGATGTCGAACCGACCTCACACGTCATCCCCGTCTCAAATGTTTTCCGCAAGGATGAGGTCAGACCATCGCTTTCCGCTCAGGATGTCGTATCGAACGGTCCTCAGGTGGCGGAAAACTGCTTCGTGGTGCCGAGGGTGGTGGAGACATAACAATGGCGGATAAATTATATGAACTGACTGCGCATGAGATAGCCGACCTGATCGCAAAGAAGCAGGTCAGCGCCGTCGAGGCAGCTGAGAGCTATATCCAGCGGATAGGCTGTGTTGATGACAAGGTGAAGTCATACGTCACCACCACTTCCGAACTGACTCTTGAGCAGGCAAAGGCCGTGGACGAGGCGATAGCTCGTGGTGAGAAACTTGGTGCGCTTGCGGGTGTTCCCGGCGCTATTAAAGACAATATGAGCACTCGCGGGATTCTGACGACCTGCTCTTCAAAAATTTTATATAACTACAAGCCGGTGTATGACGCCACCGTTGTGGAGCGCCTTGTCCAAGCGGGTGTCACCACTCTGGGCAAGACCAACCTCGATGAGTTTGCTATGGGTTCCTCGACTGAGAATTCAGGCTTTTTTGTAACCCATAACCCATGGGATTTGAACAGAGTGCCGGGCGGCTCGAGCGGCGGTTCTGCTGCTGCAGTAGCGGCTGATGAATGTGCTTTCGCACTCGGCTCGGATACGGGCGGGTCAATCAGACAGCCTGCATCGTTCTGTGGAGTGGTCGGTATGAAGCCGACGTATGGCCGGGTCTCACGATATGGACTTATCGCATTTGCATCGTCGCTCGATCAGATTGGACCGCTTACCAAGGATGTGACGGACTGCGCCCTGGTTATGAACGCGATATCGGGCAGGGACTGCCGTGACTCGACATCGCTTGATGTGGAGACCCCGGATTTCACTAAGTCGCTTGTGGAGGATGTCAAGGGTCTCAAGATAGGCGTGCCCAAAGAGTTCTTCGGGAAAGGAACCGATCCTGACGTAGAAAAAGCAATTCGCGGTGCTGTGGAACTGCTTGCCGGTCTGGGAGCGGAGCACAAAGAGACCAGCATGCCAAGTGTGGACTATGGCCTGCCAGTCTATTATATAATCGCTCCGGCTGAGTGTTCGTCCAACCTTGCCAGGTTCGATGGTGTGCGCTACGGTCTGCGCAGCGCAAAGTCGAAAGATACCATCTCTATGTTTCAGCGGACTCGTCAGGAAGGGTTCGGCCCTGAGGTCAAACAGAGAATAATGATCGGCACCTATGCCCTGTCTGCAGGATATTATGATGCATATTATCTTAAAGCGCAAAAGGTGCGCACTCTGCTCAGACAGGATTTCGAGAAGGCTTTCGAGGAGTTCGATGTGTTAATTACGCCGACGTCACCAAGAGTAGCGTTCGGCATAGGCGAACTGGTGGACGATCCGTTTGAAATGAAGCTGGCGGATGTGTGCACAATTCCCGTAAACCTCGCTGGGATCCCCGCCCTTTCGATACCGTGCGGATTCAAGGATGGAATGCCGATAGGTATGCAGATAATGGGCAGGGGTCTGGATGAGCAGACACTTTTGCGCGTAGCATATACGTTCGAGTGCAATACGGACTATCATCGAAAGAAGCCGGTTATTGACGGCTGATACAGCATAATTTAATTAGTATTGCCGTGCGTAGTAAATGCAGTTGGCGGCATAGCAGGAGGCATTAGAGGCATGGAAGCCGCTGACATGAAACGACGCACGAAGCTGTTTGCTTTGGGCGTCATCAAAACTGTGCAGGGTCTGCCGCGTACGACGGAAATGGGTGTCATCAGCAGGCAGTTGATAAGGTGTGGAACATCCGTGGGCGCTAACTATCGAAGCGCATGCCTGGCAAGGTCGAAGGCGGACTTTATTGCCAAGCTGGGTGTGGTAGCCGAAGAGGCCGACGAGGCTTTATACTGGATGGAGCTGTTGATCGATGGCGGGGTATGCAGGCATGAGAACTTGAGCGTTCTTATGCAGGAGGCGAGAGAACTGACCTCGATAATGATCGCGTCGATCAAAACAACCCGCACCACCCAATCTAAATACTAGAAATACTAAATATAAAATCCAAAATACTAAATCAGTCGGGGTTTTTATGGTTGAATACGAGCCTGTAATTGGTATGGAGGTCCATGTCGAACTCCAGACCAAATCAAAGATGTTCTGCGGATGCAAAGTCGACTTCGGCGGCGAGCCGAATACGCGGTGCTGCCCGGTGTGTCTGGGTCTGCCTGGGAGCCTGCCGGTGGTCAATGAGCGCGCGATCGAGTATATGGCCAAGGCCGCACTGGCTCTGAACTGCACCATCGCGCCGCAGTGCATCTTCCACAGGAAGAATTATTATTATCCCGACCTGCCCAAGAACTATCAGATATCGCAGTATGATAACCCTCTGGGCGCGAACGGTTATGTGGAGATATTTGCCGGCGGCAAGCATAAGAAGATCGCCATCCGCCGGGTCCATATGGAAGAAGATGCGGGTAAGCTGCTGCACATTGAAGGCGGCAAGAGCCTGGTCGATTATAATCGCTCCAGCATGCCTCTTATGGAGATAGTCACACTCAATCCGCCTCCTGCCGGCCTGGATCAGATCGAATCGGCTGAGGAAGCCAGAGAATATCTGCAGCGTCTGCGCCAGATATTGCTTTACCTGGGAGTCTCGGATGTCAAGATGGAAGAGGGCAGCATGCGATGCGAACCCAATATCTCCATCAAGCCTAAGGGTCAGGTCGAGTTCGGGACAAAGACCGAGATCAAAAACCTCAACTCATTCCGCGCGGTCTATATGGGTGTCGACTACGAGATCAAGCGCCAGGAGAAGACACTGCGTCGGGGAGACAAGGTTGTCCAGGAAACCCGTCGATGGGACGATGCGCGCGGTGTCACTGCCGCAATGCGCAGCAAAGAGGTCGAGCAGGAATATCGCTATTTCCCCGAGCCCGACCTCGTTCCGATGATCTTCAGTAATGAATGGGTCGAAAAACTCCGTTCGGAACTGCCCGAACTGCCTTTGGCAAAGATAAAGCGGTTTGAAGATCAGTATGGCCTGTCCGTGGCGGATGCTGAGGTATTGGCCGATTCACCCGAGCTTGCAGATTTTTATGATAACTGCGCCGAGTGCTCGAATGATCCAAAAGCCGTTGCCAACTGGATCACGGGTGAATTTCTTCGCCTGATAAATGCAACCGGCACATCCATTGCCGACACGAAGCTGACTCCGGGTCATATCTGCGGCATGCTCGATCTTATCGACGCGGGAACAATTAATCGCAACATTGCCAAAACAGTCTTCGAGGATATGTTTACTACCGGCAAGCAGGCCGCCTATATAGTCAAGGAAAAGAGCCTTGAGCAGGTTACCGATACCGGCGCAATAGAAGCCGCGATAGACAAAGTGATTGCAGCCCACCCTAAGGAAGTCGAACGGTTCAAGGGCGGCGAGGAAAAGCTCATTGGCTTCTTCGTCGGCCAGGTGATGAGAGAGAGCAAAGGGAAAGCCAACCCTGGCGTCGTAAACAAGATATTAAAGGACAAACTGCAGTCCTAGTGGAAAGTGGAAAGCTGATAGCCAAACAGAACTCTCTCCTGGGGGAGAGGACCGGGGTGAGGGCGCAGCGCTTAGTCGATGGGTTGAATGGACACCACTAGATGAGGTCAAGGAGAGCCTTTTTCAAAATTGGTTTTCTGGCAGCTTTTGTATGCCTTGCTGTCTTGCTTTGGTGGGGAATATTTTCCCACGACTGGAATCTGATGCGATTGCGCCATCGGTTTTTGCGAATCGAGCATCCCGCTGGCACAAAATTGGTGATGAAAAAGAGCGATCTTGGTTTGCTCATTGCCGCGAGTAATCACATGGATTATTTTGTTGGTGAAATGCGCAGTTATTCGGGAAGCCAAGCCAGAATTCGTCGCTTTTACTCAAATAAGACAATTTGGAATCCTATCGCTGGCAGACGGTATGATATCCAAGTCCTGTTTCCTGATGAATTGGATAAGTTGAGGGCTCGCGATCCTGTTGTTCTAGAGTTTGAAATACCTAGACCCGCTCTTGAAATGGCAAAGAATTGGAGTAACAAGAATCGCAATCATTTCTATATAGTATATGTATTTGATCCTGGTTATGCTTGCAGATTTGACCTAAGAGGTTGCTGACTGAGATGCCCCGTAGTTCGGTGGCAATATCTGATCGCAACCGAGCAGAGCCTCGCAATTGTCGTGGACTGACGACCGCCGACAGATGACTGCCGACGAATTTCGGCTTTTTGACTGAGAGAACATATGAGATTCGGATGCTGTGCGAACCTGGATGATATCCAGGCCGTTCAGGATGCTGGTTATGATTACATTGAGCTGCCTGCTGCTCTGGTCAAGGCGGAGTCGCCCGACTCCGAGTTTGAGGAGACGCTCGCTCTCGTCCGGTCGTATGAAATAGTCCCCGAAGTCTGGAACTCGCTTCTTCTTGAAGATATGAAAGTAACCGGCCCCGAGGTTGATACATATCGCATAGAGAGGTATATGCGCACAGCATTCCATCGTATCGAGGAACTCGGAGGCGAGATTGTTGTATTCAACAGTCCAGATGCAAGAAATATTCCCGAAGGCTTCTCTGATGATGAAGCCAGGCAGCAAATAATCGAGTTTGTCACTCTGGCCGGACGTATATCCGGCACCCATGGAATTACAGTTGCGATTCAACCTATAAGCTCTGCCGAATGCAATATGGTAAACACACTTGCCGATGCTCTTCAAATCGTGCATGATGCACATCACCCGTTTGTGAAACTGACTGCTGATCTTTATCAGATGAACCAGGAGAATGAGGGTCTGGATCAAATAATCAGGGCGCGCGCCGAAATCGTTCATGTTCACACATCCGACTATTCGCAGCCAGACTTTCTGGAAGTCCTCAAAGAAATTGGCTATAACGAGCGTATTTCAGTCAATTGTCGTGAAAGTGGCTCTGGTTCCGAGGCACTTCACCATCTCCGCAGACTCTACAGCGAAATCTTCTACTGAAATCTGATGCACTTGGGTATGAACATGGCGCATTACTCTCTAATGTGAGGGGAGCGTCATGAGATACGAACTGACAAACCCGCCAAATTTTGAGCATGCAAGGCAATCGGCGCCAATAGCCTATCTGCCATGGGGCGCTCATGAGTGGCATGATAAATATAATCCTCTCGGGACAGATACATTGAAAGCCCAGGGAATATGTGAGGAGTTGTGCGCTCAAACCGGCGGAGTGGTGTTTCCAGGAGTATATTGCGGTCATGGCACGATCAAAGGTGATGCCGAAAGCAGCTTCACCCTAGAGTTCAGCAGGGAATGTGTTGAACTGCTGGCCACTGAGTATCTACGTCAACTTGCAAAGGCTGGGTTCAAAGTAATTGTGGTCCTGATGGGTCACTACGGCTGTGAGCACATGGAAGCCATACGCGAGGTGGTATCCGATTTTAATGATAGCCATGATGATTCGGTTGCATGGGCATTTGCCGATTTCGATATGGTTGGTTCCGGGGGCTGCCCAAACATTGGTGATGCCTGTTTTGAGACATCATACATAATGTATCTCCATTCCGAGCTTGTGGATACTTTGTGTTTACCGGGGGAATGCGAATCTCTTGCGTCGTCGGCAAGAGGCAGAGCTGCAGTGAATATGGTAGTCGAAACAGCTTCGGCCGAGATTCAAAGACTGCTCAAGTCCAAATTGTCTGCCTGATTGAATATTTCTGTTCCTGCCATGCTGAGTTTGACGATCAAACACTTCGATGATATAATACGACGGTGGACGGCTGGCGAAACGTAATGATCGCCGGCTTTTTTGCATGATACTATGACATTATCAGCTACGGCGTTCAGCTTGAGGGGACGGATTAATGGAGTTCTGCCCCGAGTAGCGAAACCCGCGAGATATACAGGCGGCGAACTCAACTGTGTTGTGAAGCCGCTGGATGAGGTGAGCGTAAGGATTGCGCTCGCTTTCCCGGATGTTTATGAAGTCGGCATGTCGAATCTCGGGTTGAGGATTCTCTATCACATCCTCAATTCCGATGCGCACACTGCCGCCGAGCGTGTTTTTGCGCCTGCATTCGATATGGAAGAACAAATGCGGAGCGCGGGCATTCCTCTCTTCTCGCTGGAGTCATCGCTGCCGGTAAAGGACTTCGATATAGTAGGCTTTTCATTGGCCTATGAGATGAGCTACACAACCGTCCTCAACATGCTGGATCTCGCCGGGATTCCCATATTTGCGTCTGAACGTACGAATGATGATCCGGTCATAATCGCCGGGGGTCACTGTGCTGCAAATCCCGAGCCTATGGCTGATTTCATCGATGCGTTCGTGATAGGTGACGGCGAGGAAGTTGTTCTGGATATAGTGGGCACCTATCGCACGGCAAAGGGCGATAGGAAGCGCGTGTTGCATGCGTTATCTGAGATTGAGGGCGTGTATGTGCCGAGCTTGCGTAGTCTCGATACCCATATAAATGCCAGGCGCGTGGTTGACTTGGAGCACGCACCGTTCCCGGACAAACTGGTCGTGCCGTTTACAGAAACGGTACATGACCGGGTTGCACTTGAGATAATGAGAGGCTGCAGCAGAGGCTGCAGATTTTGCCAGGCGGGCATGTTGACCCGGCCTGTGCGCGAACGCTCTCTGCCGACGCTGTGCCGTCAGGCGAAGACGCTCCTTGACAATACTGGTTATGAAGAGGTTGCCCTTACATCGCTTTCCAGCGCTGATTATTCGCGCATAGGCGATTTGGTGCACACTTTGATAGACACACACGAGGCTGATAAGGTGGGTATATCGCTGCCGAGCCTGAGAGCCGATGCTGAGTGTGTGCATCTGGCGGCTGATATTCAGAGGGTCAGAAAGAGCGGGCTGACGTTTGCGCCCGAGGCCGGGACTCAGCGCCTGCGCGATGTGATAAACAAAAATGTGACTGAAGATGATTTGCTAAATGCCGTCGAGGCAGCCGTAGATTACGGCTGGAGAAGGATTAAACTATATTTTATGATTGGGCTGCCGACCGAAACTGACGAAGATCTCGAATGTATCGGCAGGCTGGTAACAAGTGTGATCGATATTGGTCGAAGACACAGGGCTCCACTGACCCTCAACGTGACGCTCTCGCCGTTTGTGCCCAAACCTCATACACCCTTCCAATGGCGTGCGATGGCGACTTTGGAGGAACTGGAGCGCAAAATTTCCGTTGTAAGGCCACTGTTGCGCGGTAAGAATATTTCACTTAGCTGGCATGACCCAAGGTGCAGCCGGATTGAGGCTGCGCTTGCCAGGGGCGATAGACGACTCGGTAAAGTGATTTTTGGTGCATGGGAGCGCGGCGGCAGGCTTGAGCAGGATAATTTCGATCATGAGCGCTGGCAGTGTGCATTTGAGTCGGCTGGGTTGAATATTACGGATTTTGCTAATCGTGAGATTCCAAAGGATTCGGCTTTGCCTTGGGATCATATAGATGTGGGTGTATCGAAAGAATTTCTTGCGCGCGAAGATGAAAAGGCTTCGACTGGCGATACGACGCCGGATTGCCGTTTGGGAACATGCTCGGCCTGCGGTGTCCGCAAGCAGATGGTTGGAGCGAAGTGTCCGCCTGAAATGTACCAAGCAACCCTTCACCCCCAACCAAATACTCAATCTAAAATACTAGATACTCAATTTTGTCGTGTGATGATTACCTTCAGCAAGGGTGAAAGCATTCGATGGATTGGTCATCTCGATCTGTTGAGAGTATTTGAGCGTGCAGTCAGGATGTCTGGAATTGACATTGTATACAGCCAGGGGTTCAATCCCCGGGCGAAGATGTCAATCGCATCCGCGCTTCCTCTTGGCGCGACAGCTGATGCCGAACTGATAACTCTGAGCATCCATCCTCCAATCGACCTCAAAGATATCGTTTCAAGGCTTCAGTCAGCGCTGCCCGAGGGGATAAAGCTGCATAATGCCGAGGTTCTTGCTGAGAATAAGAGAGGACCCGACGTAACAGGCAGCGAACTTATAGTTGAACTCAGCCTGCCGAGCGGTCGGTTTGCCGCCGATCTACAAAACGCAATCGATCGGCTCCTGAGCAAGTCTGCAATAATTCGTGAGCGTGAAAAGCGTGGAACCATAGATATTCGCCCCGGAATAGCGTCTATAGAGTTGTGTGACCCGCAAGGCAATCGTATTCGTATGAGGCTCAGGCACCTTCAGTTCACCGTAAAGCCCGCCGAGATTGTTGAAGAGTTAGCCGGAGATATTCCGGAAATACGCATTATATCGGTCCATCGGTCGGCACTGCTGAATGGTGAGCTTTAATTATAACTAGATAGAACTTTGCGTTGTAGAATGTCATTACACAATGCGAAATCTGCTTTTACAATGCCAGGTTCATAGCAGGTTGCATTCCTTACAAAGTGAAAGCAGGCCTGTGTCATTCTCGCGAAAGCGGGAATCCAGATATTAATCTTTCGTCAGAACGCCGATTACTGGATTCCCAGTCAAGCTGGGAATGACAAAAACCTGAGACGTTTTTTGTTGTGCAATGAGTAGCGCAATCTGAAATTGCGTTATTTATGATTCGGTCGCGATCGGATATCGCGCCCGAACTTGTAAGAAATTTACTGAACACTGGACAACGAAAGGAGGTGATAATGCATGTCCAAAGAGATAATTGTAAATGTTGACACACGTGAGACCCGCGTGGCTCTCGTCGAATCCGGCAAACTTGTCGAGCTTCATGTGGAGCGTGAAGAGCGTGTGGTCGGCAGCATATACAAGGCCAAGGTCGCGAATGTGCTTGTCGGGATGGATGCGGCGTTTGTCGATATCGGGTTGGAACGCAACGCGTTTTTGTATGTCGCGGATGTTTTGCCGGAGATGGATGATGAATATCCCAGCGCCCGAAAAGAGAGCGGCAAGCATCATCTGAAGATTCGAGATGTCGTAAAGACCGGCCAGGATGTTCTGGTGCAGGTCGTGAAAGGTCCGCGGGGCACCAAAGGCGCCCGTGTATCGACCAGAATATCACTGCCGGGCCGCTATCTTGTGCTGATGCCCGAGGCCGACAACATCGGGATTTCGAGGAAAATTGAGAGCGAAACTGAACGTGACCGTCTCAAAAAAATAGCGGAGGGCATAAGGCCGCTCGGTTATGGAATGATAGTTCGGACAGAGGCGGAAGGCCGCGGCGAAAATGAGCTTCGTGGTGATCTGGAATTCCTGATGAGAATGTGGAACCAGATACAGGAAAAGTCCACAAAGGTCGCTGCGCCGGGGCTGGTGCATCAGGATTTGAGTCTGATCTACAAGATGATACGCGATGTATTCGGTTCGGACGTATCCAAGATGATTATCGATTCCCCGGTCGACTACGAAAAGGCTGTCGAACTGATCGAACTCAGCTCTCCAAAGATGCGTTCCAGGCTGTTTTTGTATGACGAGCCTGAGCCCATCTTCGAACATTTCGGAATCGAATCTGAGATAGAGAGTTCGCTGCGGCGCAAAGTTTGGCTCAAATCGGGTGGTCACCTGACCATTGACCCGACAGAGGCCTTGACTGCGATCGATGTCAACACCGGCAAGTTTATCGGTTCCACCAGCCTGTCGGACACAATTTTGAAGACTAATCTTGATGCCGTCAATGAGATCACAAGGCAGCTTAGGTTGCGTGATATCGGCGGTATCGTAGTGCTCGACTTTATAGACATGGTCAATGTAAAGGACAGGCAAAAGGTCGTAGCGGCCATGGAACGCGAACTGCGCAAGGACCGTACGCGGACCAAGATATGTCATATCAGCCCGTTGGGTCTTATCGAGATGACCCGAAAGCGCACCGGCGAGACTCTCAACGAGATTGTGACGGAACCATGCCCGTATTGTCAGGGTAGGGGACGGGTTGAGAGTGCGGACACGGTGAGCCTGCGGATCGAGCGCGACCTGCGGCATCTGGTTGCAGATATGGATGAAGAAGCGTTTATGGTCACAGCAAACCCGGATGTGGTGATGTATCTGATCGGCAGCGGCGGCGAAGTGATCGACGAGATCGAGCGCCGCCTCAAACGTGCGATATATGTACGTGCAAGCGAGACTCTCCATATCGAAAAATACGAGATCGTTCCGGGCAATTTGCAGGAGATGGACGCTCAGATGACACCTTGGCGCAAGGGGGAGACCATCGAGTGCCAGGTTGTACGCAATCCGTTCTCGATGCTTCCCAAGGCGAGCGCATGGCTGGACGGATATCTTGTGGAGCTTGAGAACGGCGGCAAATATGTAGGTCGCCGTGTGAAGGCGAAACTTACCGATATTCACCGGTCGTATGCATTTGGAGAAGTTGCGACTTCCGAAAAGTCTATTGACAAGCCCGCGCGCTCGTGATAATATAGGTGGTTAGTCAATCATGGAGTATACTCATCCCTCCAGGTGCGCAACATCTGGGGGATGCTGGTGAATAGTTTATTTAGTAATGGGGGTTCGAAGTGTACGCCATAATCAAAGCTGGTGGCAAGCAATACGCAGTAGCACAAAACGATGTGATCGCCGTCAACAGACTTGCCGCGAATGAGGGCGATGAGATAGTCATAAATGAAGTGATGCTTGTCTCTGATGATAAGGGAGTCAACATCGGTACCCCGTATGTAGCTGGGGCGAAGGTCGTGGGCAAAGTGATGAAGCACTATAAAGGCCGCAAGGTCAACGGCTTCACCTACAAGCCAAAGAAAGATTCGCACAGACGTTACGGCCACAGGCAGTGCCTTACTAGTCTGGCGATTACAGATATCAAGGGTTAAGTGTTATGTTATGAGTTAGGTGTTTCAGACACAGTAACTCATAACTCACAACTCATAACAGAGGTTTTATCATGGCTCATAAAAAAGGTATGGGTAGTACCAGAAACGGCAGAGACTCCAACCCGAAACGGCTTGGTGTCAAAGAATTCGCCGGCGAGAAAGTGACTGCAGGAAGCATACTTGTCCGCCAGCGGGGCACTCCGCTGCATCCCGGCATCAATGTCGGCAAGGGCAAGGACGATACGCTATACTCTCTGATCGATGGGTTCGTCAAGTTCGAGACAGGCAACGGCAGAAGGAAAGTAAGCGTATATCCTGAAGCCGGGTAGATTTATCTAATAGTTTAAATAATAAAGGGATGTCCATATGGGCATCTCTTTTTTTGTACTACTATTATTTGTAGGAATTGCGCTGATAGCCACCAATGTATTGGGATTGCAACACGAACAACCGCAGCCAAAGCTCCAGCAGTCGGTAAATTTCGTTTCTCACAAAAAAATATGGATAAGCAGCGTCTTAATCTATGGAGGTCTTTCCAGTGGCAATATGAGCGTGAATGCGGTAGACCGGACAATGAAACTAAGGAGTAGACGATCTATGATGCGGACGATATCGTTTTTGTGCTTGATGATCGCAATCGTATTGGCTCCGGCCAATTGTCTATGGGCAGTCGGGAGGGTCAATGTTGACCCAAATGTCACAGGCGTGCAAACGGCAGCCGATTCGTCGGACATTGCCACGAAACTTGAGCAAAAGGCAGCTTATCAAGCCGAGCAGAAAAGCGTCAGTTCCATATTGTCTGATTTGAGCGTTCTATCAGGAATTAAATTCCAAGCAGGCATAAACAAAAACGACTGGCAAGTGCGCGATCGTAAAATGGTCATCCTTGCAAAAGATACTCCTCTTGTCGACCTGATGAACTCCATTGCCCGCGTTATGAACTTCAAATGGAAGCGTACTGAAGATAAAGGAACATGGACTTATCTTCTGTATATGGATAGAAAGGCCATTCTTGACAGCAGTCTCAGATGCGAACGCGAAGAGACTAAACGTAATGAGTCACGCCAGAAAGTGCTTGACGAGAGTGCGCAGGATGCGGAACTGAGCGAAGAGGACTTGGCAAAACTGAAGGAAGCGGATCCGGCCAGGTATCTCTATTCGGAGATGGGCTTTTCCAACTTCTTTAAAAAGTTTGTGAGTGAGTCTTCGGCTGCTGCAAACGCCTTTGCAACAGGTGATGTAGCTGTGGTAAATGCTTCGCAGCTCTCAGCATCCACCAAAGAAGCCATGCGCCAGTTTCTCTTGAACTTGTTGGCAACCGCATATGATGGACAGAACTTATCTGAGCTTGTTGAACGCGTAAACGATGTTGATAACGTGTATATTCATGTCAATAGAAACTCGATTCGCATGTGTCCGTCATATGTGCTGGGCGTTTTGTCGTTTACCGACGATGAATCGAATGGCATATGCGGTCTGCCTATTACGGATCCCAACAGCCGCACTGGGCAGGTGGCTGCGGAAATAGGGACCCAGGCGCTTGAGGAGGAGCGGCCTGTCACTTCTGAGGAAGAACAGGCAATCGAAAAAGCAACGGAGGTGGATGATAAAGCAATCGAGACTTTGGAACCGAAGGTGGACCATACGGATGGCCTTACACCTGATCCCAAGATCAAGTTGAGTGTCACAAATGGAACACTTGCCGATGTCCAAGATGCCGTTTCTGAGGCGACCGGATTTGCAGTTGTATCAGACAGCTTCGTAAGCAATTCAAAGAAGATCAGCATTGTTTCCGATGAGATCGAGCTTACGAGTGTCTTGAATATGATTCAAAACACATATAACTATAACTGGACTAAGAAAGGCTCAACACTCGAGTTTCAAGACAGAGACTGGGTTAGAAAAAGACGGGTTCAAATCCCGGACGCCTGGGTGGATTGTTGGCGGGAAGCGTTAATGAAAGATGGATATCTGAACATTAGTTATCTTGCGCAGTTGGCAATGTTGGAACCCGACCAACTTTCTGAAAATATTAGTGATGACAGCGTGCTTGGAGATACCACACTGACGGATACGGTCACAGACAACAGATCACTGCTCAGGTTTTATGCGGCTTTGAGTGCTTCAGAACGAAGGGCACTGTCTTCCCCAAAAGGGCTTGCCTTATCCAATCTTGACCCAAGCAAACAGACAGCCGTAACTGCATTGCTTTCAGGATATCCTTCGACGTTGCTGCAAGACGATAATGAGTTTGTGGTGGCAGTCAGCTCTTCACAGACTCTGGATCAGCACATATACACGTTCAAAATAACCTCGGCTGATGGACAGACTATTATTACCTCACAGGTTGTCGCTCCCAGTTGGAAGAAATCCAAAGAGCCGACGGCAAAGTCTTGTTCCGGCAGTGTGCAACACAACAACGATACATTACAAGGAGAAAACAAATGAACAAGAAACACTGGATTGCAGTATCTGCGATAGTAGTCATGACGCTTCTGATAGGTGGCTGCGTTAATAGGTCCAGGGCCAATTTGCCTGAATGGGCGCCCAAAAACCCATCGCCTGAGTTTTGTAATGCGTCGAAAGTTTTATCGGGATCATTACCACAAGGCGTGTCCCAGGATTCAGATGAAGCCCGTTTCCATGCTATTCTGGTGCCTGCCTGGGAATTTTTTGGGACATTGAGCAGTGATCAGATAAATAGTCTAAAAGCCAGCAAAAGTGTGACTTTGCCTTGCACTTCATTGACCGCAAAACAACGAGGGGCACTTGATAACTATTTCAAGATATACCGGCAGGTTATGATAAATCCCACTGGTGAATGGCCGAGTGATGAACTGGCAGAACTGTATAAGTTAGGAGCAAAGAACGATTTGTCGAATGTGGACTTGGTCGTAGACATTCGCGCAAGTGGTTTGGTGCGTTTCGGGTGCACAATACGGCAGCAGAATGGAGCGACAGGCAATGTGCTGCCACTCACTGGCTTGGGAACCGTTAAGCTAGACCACAAATAACTGCCGGCGGAGGTCACATCTTTCGAAATGCCTATTGACAAGTTCTTGCTTGTATGACAAATACATTATGGTTGACTCATATTTTTATGATCGGGGATACTCCTGCTCCGGCCTGTTTTTGTGGGCATCCGTGCCCACAACTCCACTCTACTAATTTCAACTCCTCAGAAGGAACTCGCGCCCGACCGCAAGAACGGTAATATGTGCGCACAATGTGCGCATGAAAGACTGTGAATTAAGGAGTTTGATCGTGCCCGATAAATATTATTTGTGTTCGGAGACCCATTGGGACCGCGAATGGTATGGAGAGTTTCAGCAGTTCAGGATGCGTCTGGTGCGCCTTATGGACAAGCTGCTCGATATATTCGACACTGATCCCAACTATAAATGCTTCAATCTTGACGGCCAGAGCGTCGTGCTCGAGGATTACCTCGAGATAAAACCGGAGCGTGAGGCGGAGATCCGCAAAAGGATAGGCGAGGGCAAGCTGGTAGTGGGGCCATGGTATATCCTGCCCGATGAGTTTCTTGTTACTGGCGAGTCCACCGTCCGTAACCTTGAATTTGGCCGCAGAATCGCAGAAAGGTTCGGCAAACCGAGTAATGCAGGCTATCTGCCGGATACATTCGGCCATTTCAGCCAGATACCGCAAATCCTGAATCAGTGGGGGATAGACAACGCCATTTTGTGGCGCGGTATATCGGGCGATGAATATAAGAATGAGCTGATCTGGGAGTCTCCCGACGGCTCCCGCGTGCTGCTGACGCATATTCATGAGCAATACGGATACTGCACGGCTGCGCTCTTTGTCGGATCCACCCCCTGGATCATCCGAAAGCAGCTCCTGGATTCCGGTAAGCGTCATGATGAACTGGCCACGGGCAATATGGCTGCCGAGACGCTAATTGCCGCATGCGCTGATATCAAGAAGAAAGCGGCGACAAACTGCCACATTCTCTTTAACGGCGTCGACCACATGGAGGCCAACCCAGAAATCCCGAGTATCATCAAGAAAGCTAATGAAAAGCTCAAGGACGGCGAGATTGTCCAGGCGTCGTTTGATGAGTATGTCGAGGCGCTCAGGGAAGCCGTCAAGGGCAAGGATCTGCAGGTGATTTGTGGTGAACTGCGCGATACTGTATGGGCGGAGATCGGCACCGGGATCATCCTTAATGGTGTATTGTCGTCCCGGATATATCTTAAGCAGCAGAACCAGGAATGCTGCACGCTGCTCGAGAACTGGGTTGAGCCGTTCAGCGTTTTCAATACGCTTATCGGCGGCAGTTATGAGAAAGGGCTTATCGAAAAGGCATGGCAGTGGGTCCTCAAGAACCATCCTCACGACTCAATTGGCGGATGTTCCATCGACGCCGTGCATCGACAGATGGAGACCCGCTTCGAGTGGGCGAAAGATATCGCGGATAACCTGCTGCAATTTGTGTTTACGGACATACTGGAGAACGTAAAGATAGACGGCCTTGCCGATGATGAATATGCGTTTGCGGTCTTTAACCCGAGCCAGGAGCAGCGTTCGGACTGGATGGAGGTCGAAGTCGAGATTCCATACAACGCAAAGGACCCGGCGAATGATGCCGACATCCGAGGGGTTCTGATTACCGATATGGACGGCAACCAGCAGAAGTTCTGGCTCAACAGCTTCGAGCGCAAAGTGATAAACAGGCCGTCCGCTCGCAAATTCTGCACCGCCGATATGCGCCCCGTCTTCAATTTCAGCTTATGGGCACAGGATATTCCGGCGTGCGGCTACAAGGTATTCAAGTTCAAGGTCATAGACAAGCCCAACTGTATGTTTGGCAGCATGATCCCTGAACGCGATGTCATGGAGAATGACTATCTGCGTGTGGAGATAAATCCCAACGGCACGCTTCGTCTCAAAGAGAAGTCGACAGGTCATATCTATGAGAACCTGCACTACTTCGAAGACGGCGGTGACAACGGCGGCGGATATGCATACTCATTCCCCAAGAGCGATGAGGTATATACCAGCCTGTCCGAAAATGCCGAAATATCCATGATCGAAAACTCACAGGCCAGAGCCGCATACAAGGTCAGGATCACTATGAACCTGCCCGAGTCGCTGGACGCTACGAATCAAGCCCGCTCGACAGTCAGAAAGCCTCTAGTGATCGAAAGCGTCATCTCTATGGGAGCGGATTCACGACGTGTGGATATCGAGACGAGCCTGATGAACACAGTCAGTGACCACCGCCTGCGGGCTGTCTTCCCATCATATCTGGATGCTGATATATCCTCCGGCGAGGCTCAGTTCGATGTGGTCGACCACCCCGTGTTTATAAAGCAGCCGCCTCTTGAGTTGTGGAAAGAGGACCAGCCAAAGCAGTTTGCTCAAAAGAGTTTTTCGTCAGTAAGTGATGGAACGAAAGGTCTCACCATTGCCAATATCGGTCTGCCTGAATACGAAGTGACCGCCGACCATGAAAGAGCCATTGCGATCACGCTGCTGAGAGCTGTCGGTTATCTGTCGACCGCATATAAGAACACACGGCAGGGACCCGCCGGACCCATTATTGCAACGCCTGAGGCTCAGATGCTGGGTAGGAGACTTACATTCAAATACAGCATAATACCGCACGCGGGCAAATGGAACGAGAGCCATGCTCAGCATGAGGCTCATGCCTTTGTGCAGGGGCTGAGGGCTATGCCGGTGCTGTATACCGGCGAATCAGCCAAACTGCCGACTCAGTTCTCATTTGTGAGCATCGAGTCGGACAATGCGATGCTTTCCAGCGTGAAACAATGCGAGGATGGCAAGGGATTTGCTTTAAGACTCTGGAACGGCACCCAGAGTCCTGCAAAGGCCAAAGTGTCGCTGTTCAAATCACTTTCCCAAGTGTGGCTCTCTAACTTGCGAGAGGACAGCGTTGAAGAGCTTGCCAGCGGCAACGAGTTGACTATCGATCTTCCGGCAAAGAAGATACAAACGCTCAAGCTGGCTGACTAGACCTGGACGAATTAATTGCTAATGGGTCGGGGCATCTTTGTCCCCGATCCATTTTTGCAAGTATTCCCGGTGGCCTGCTGCTATGACTCAAAAATGCTTAGATTCACCAATTCTGTAATGCAGTTATCACTTCACCGCCGATCCTCAATGCTTGACAGTCATGATAGACTGTTAATGGCTCTGGAGAAGTCTTTTAGCAATGCCATACTATCGACGTAACTTATATGTGCTCTCACTCACGATCTTCCTCGCGGCGGCAAGCTGGAACCAGGTAATACCATTCCTGCCACTTTTCCTCAAAAAAATGAATGTGGGTAATAACCTGCTTGAATGGGTGGGCATCGTATTTGCTGCTCAGTCTGTTGCGGCGATCATCGCTCAGCCGTTTTGGGGCAAGGTGGGAGACAGTTACGGGCGTAAGGCGATGGTTATACGGGCGGGCTTTTGTCTGGCCGGTGTCTACCTTGGGATGAGCATGTCCACAGCGCCATGGCATCTGGCTTTTTTCAGATTTTTGAACGGTGCTCTGACAGGTTTCATTCCCGGCTCCATCACTCTTATTGCGACGAATACACCTGAAGAGTATGCACCGCGCTCAGTGGCGACTGCTCAGACAGCTTCCGCCGCAGGGTTGATAATCGGTCCGGCAATCGGTGGGCTCCTTGCTGCAGCGGTGGGCTATAGAGGCGCAATGCAGATATCAGCGATAGTTGACCTGATCGCAACATTGCTCGTATGGCGGCTGGTCCAGGAACCCAATAAGCCGGTTGCCATAGAAAAGACGAGCCTGATACAGGACTTTGAAGTCGCGTTCAAGTCGCCTGTGCAAGTCTCGATACTTTTCGCAGTGTTTCTGGCATGGGTCTTCAGCAATGCGATCAATCCATATCTGCCGCTTCATTTGGGCAGTCTTGGCGCCAAGGAATGGCTGGTCGGCATTATATTCACACTGCCTGCGCTGGCGTTCATACTTGTAGCCCACCAGTGGACCGGCCTTGGAGAACGCATCGGTTACGAGAGAGTAATCATAATTGGCCTCTTGGGGTGCGGGGTTTTTACGGCCATACTGACTGTTATGTCCAGCGTGTGGCTGTTTGCGGTTGTGTACTTTATGAACGGACTATGGATAGCCGCAGTCCAGCCGAGCACGGGTGCGCTCACCTGTACAAAGGTTGAAGAGAGTTTTCGCGGAAGAGCATATGGCATCCAGCAGTCGGCAGGGACACTGGGCGCTCTGTTTGCTCCACTCGCTGCCGGCAAGATCGGCGGCATATTTGGTCTCCGTTCAATTTTCCTCTTTACAGGGATGTGTTTGCTGATCGGTGCGGGTGTATTCAAATGGCTTGTCGCCAGGTGGAGATCGGCCATCAAACTCAACGGCTAGCTGAGTTTGTTTGCTGCTTAGGATTGGGTAAAGCCATAGTGACATAATCCAAATTTTCCCTTGATGGTTTGGAGGTCACATATGGGCGGGGTTAAACTGGGTCGGCTTTTCGGCTTTGAGATAAGCATAGACTGGTCATGGCTTTTGATTTTCTTCCTGGTGGTCTACACTCTGGCAAGCGGATATTTTCCACATTTCTATCCTGAACTGGACGTCGCCACAAGTTGGGGGATGGGTGTGCTGGCGGCTCTGCTGCTCTTCGCGTCCGTGCTGGTGCATGAACTCAGCCACAGCATAGTCTCCAGAAAATACGGCACGCCGGTAAGAGGGATAACACTCTTCCTGTTCGGCGGTGTATCCCAGATGAGCGATGAGCCGAAATCCGCCAGGGAAGAGTTCTGGATGGCGATAATAGGTCCTATAACGAGCTTTGCGTTGGCCGCATTCTTTTATCTGCTTGGCGGGATAGGTGAAGGGTCTGACTGGCCTGTGCCGATAGTTGCGGTGTTGGGCTATTTGGCATTTATAAATCTCCTCTTGGGTGCGTTCAATCTGGTGCCTGGATTTCCTCTTGATGGCGGAAGGGTGCTGCGCTCGATCATATGGGGCGCCACAGACGACCTTGCCAAAGCGACACAGTGGGCGTCATATTCGGGGCAGGGCTTCGGATATGCGATGATGGCCTTTGGTTTCTTTATGATCCTCGGAGGAAACCTGATAGGTGGGCTATGGCTGATCTTTATCGGCTGGTTTCTCACCGGTGCGGCTCGGCAGAGCTATGAGCAGCTTCTTATCAGGCGGGCTTTATCCGGGGTGCGAGTCGATCAGGTGATGACTACGGATGTCCCGGAGATACCCGCCGACCTGAGCGTGAGACAGTTTGTGGACGAGCAGCTTTTGCGCCATGAATATTCGTGTTATCCGGTTATGGCGGGTGAGAATGTGGTCGGGGTGGTAGGCGCAGAAGAGGTGCGGACTGTACCGTCGAACCTTTGGGATATGACCAAGGTCGGCGAGATCATGCACCGCATAGACGGTGAGTACGAAGTGACCTCAGAGGATGATGCATGGGTTGCGCTGACAAGGCTCAGCTCTGAAAATGTCTGCCGGTTGATGGTGGTTGAAGGCGATCACCTAAAGGGCACTGTGGGGCGCGACTCGGTGTTCAGGCTCATCCAGACCAAGCTCAGGTTGGGAATGTGATGCAAGTGGAAAGCTGAGAGTCCAGAAATCTTTTGAATAAACGAAGGTATGTCCCGACTGTCGTCTAACTATCCTACTGAAACCAACCACTCAGAGGATAATATGACACCCAAAGAACGAATGCTCATTGCAATGCAAAATGGCAAACCGGATCGCGTACCCTGCGCGCCGGACATATCGACCATGATCCCCATGCGCCTGCTCGGCAAGCCATTTTGGGAGACTGAGATGGAGTGGAACCCTCCGCTCTGGAAAGCCTATATCGAGGCAGTCAAATATTTCGGGATTGACGGCTGGTTCACATATGGTGACCTCAGTCTCAGATGCGATGATAAGAATAAATACGAGCAGAAAGTGGTCAGCCGGGACTCCGAGCGGATAGTGGTGGCATATAAGTGCGAGACCCCTGCGGGAGTATTGACTTCCGAGACCACATTTTTTGTCGCCGATTCCGCTTCTCCCACCGAGAAGCCGATCAAGGACATAAAGCAGGACTTCGACAAACTCAGATACCTCTACCCGGACATTCTGGACTCGGACACAACCCGGCTGGAAGAGATGAGAACCGAACTTGGCGACCTGGGTGCTCTCGGTGTGCCCATCTCTTATCCGGGGTTTCAGATATGGTTCACTCTGGTCCAGAGCGGACTGGAGGGGCTTACATATGCATACATGGACCACTCCGACCTCATAGAAGAATGGCGGGTTATGGAAGAGAAGCGGTCTCTGCGTATGATGGAACTGGCTCTGGATGCAAAACCCGACTTCGTATTGCTGGCAGGCAGCGGATCCATCACCATGCAGTCCCCGGCTATCTTCAAGGAACTGTGTGTGCCGACGATCAAGAAGATGACTGCAATGGCAAAGCAGGCCGGAATCCCGACTATGATCCACAGCTGCGGCAAGGAGAGGATATTGATAGAGATACTTGCCGAGGAGTCGGATTTGAACTGCGTGAACCCTCTCGAGATACCTCCGATGGGTGACTGTGATCTTGCCGATATCAAGCGCGACTTCGGTCACAGGTTTGCGCTCATGGGCAATATCCATACGACTGATGTGATGCTCAACGGCAGTGTGGATGATGTCGAAAGGGCTGCAAAAAAGTGTATCGATGACGCGGCAGAGGACGGCGGCTATATCCTTTCGACCGGTGATCAGTGCGGCAGGGATACGCCGGATGAAAACATATTCAAGCTGGTGGAAGTATGCAAGAGTTACGGTAAGTATGACTGAGAGCTATTTGTTCATTATCAATACAAAGCGCCTCTGAGTCACCGGCTGGCCCGTATCGGATGCGGACTCGATCACAATCTCGTGAAAGCCGTTTGCGAATCTGGTCGTATCCCATCCATACGCTGTGGCGTTGTCGCTAGTCGTATAGACCGTGCGGCCATCGACATAATACGTGGTTATGGAGTCCTCGACCTGCCGCTGCGGCTTTATATCGTATATCCCATATGCGGGTTGGATGCCGGATTTTATAGATGTTCGGCAGTAATCCTCGGCAGTGCGGTTGAGTTCTTTAGCGGCGTAATCAGGGTCGAAAGATGGGAAGAGCAGCCGAATGGCTGTGACTCCCTTTTCCACTTTTCGCGGCTTGCCGAGTTTTTCAAAATAGCCGGTCATGTAGCCAGCGGCAAAAGCATTGTCTATCCTGCCGACCATGCTGGGCACGTCTTCCCACTCGCCGTCATCTATACGCACTTGCGCACGATATGACTGGTTGGGTTTGCCGGGCTGCCATGCAAGGTTGATATAGCCAAAAAAGAGCGGCGGCTTACCTTCCAGAATTGGTTTTGATGAATCCTTTGTCCCGATTATCATGACTTGCGGCTGGTTCACGCCCTGGTCATGAGCATGATAATACGGCTGGACCATAAACCCGCCGCGTGTTTCGACTGCTCCGCCTTCCTGCGTGCTCCATGGGCATACAGGCACGGTCGATATTGTGAGCACTCCCACGTGATTGGTGTTCACTGCTCCGACTCCGGTGAAAGTTGTCGCGTCATATCTGCCTATTCCGAGGACGGGGCTGTCTACCTTCGTGATCTGTTCGCGTGTCCCGTCAGGGTAGATTGCAGTCACATCCCCGCCAATTTTATTCTCAAAGTCTATTTCACGCGGCAAGCGGGTCGGGCGCTTGACCACTATCACGAATGTTTCTCCAGTTATGGGCAGATAGTCCTGCGGCAGAGCCAACAGGTTGTGGTCTCGTTCTACAAAGACAGCGTTGCCTACATACGGCGAAAAGTCACGAAATATAGACTGGCCGGTATGAATATCAAGCTGGATCGCCGATGAACGCGGTATGTGTCCGCCATACCCGTGCGGGATTGACGAGAACTCGCGCGGTGATATGCTGAACATCAGCGGCATCTGAGCTTTACCCACACCCATGGCTGCCTGACCTGTTTTTATCCTGATTCCATGGACGGCGGTTGCCGCGACCGCACCATGAGGAGTATATGAAGAAGCGCTAAAGCCTGTTATCCGTGCGTTGGCAGCTACTTTAACTCGGCCTACCGTGCTGTAGCTGCGGCCTCTATCCAGGCTCACCTGCACAAGCCCGCCGACCTGGTTCAGTATACGAATCCTGTATATTTCTTCTGCCGGAAAATCCATATAGGAAGCCTGACAGCAGATGTTTGGAAATATCAACAGAAACAAACTTGCCAAAAAGTATCTCATAGATAAATTATAACAGGTGAAGGTGATTGGGTCGCATTAATTAAACAGTACATTGCAAAAGCAGTATGCAAGAGGAGTGCAATGAAAAAGACTTATGATCTTTCAACGCTGGACTGGAGTCTTTCCGGTTACACACCGTATGTATGGTGGCTGACCAAGTCTATGGAGGTCGGTGCGACACCTGAAGCTGAAGTGCGATCTATATCGGCGAAAGTACCAGGCTCAGTGCAGGGCGCACTGAGAGGCGCCGGCATCATACCCGATTGGAACGAGGGACTCAACTATCGGGCATGCGAGTGGGTTGAGAACAGACATTGGGTATACAAAGCGGTTTTGCCTGATGATATGATCGAAAGCGGCAAGACCTACCGCCTGAGATGCGATGGCCTCGACTATTCCGGTTGGATTTATCTCAACGGCAAGGAGATAGGCGGGTTTGAGGGCACTTATATCCCACATGTATTCGACATTACTCCTGCCGTCAAGGAATCGGACAATATTCTGCAGATAGTATTCGATCTGCCGCCCAGGTGGCTCGGTCAGCAGGGCTTTACATCTGAGATGACCGAGTGGAAAGCCCGGTTCAATTACACATGGGACTGGGTCGTCAGGCTCGTTCAGATAGGCATATGGGACAGCATCAGCCTGGAAGTGGTGGATGGTGCGGAGATATCCGAACTGAAGTGCTATACCCAGGCCGACTCTGCAAAATCGCTTGAATCGATAAAGATAAAGGGCAAGGTGACCGGCGACAGTGCCTCAGTGCAGGTTGTTCTTTCAGATGGCGGCAAGGCTGTCTGCCAGAAGAGCATATCAGCAGTTGAATTTAATGATAATGGCATTGAGCTTGACGATATGCCTGTCAAGCTGTGGTGGCCTAACGGGCATGGAGATCAGCCTCTTTATGAGCTGGCCGTCAAGCTGCTGGACAAGAATGGAACGGAGCAGGATGCAGTCACAAGGAGGGTCGGGTTCAAGGAAGTGACCTGGCAGCCATGCGAGGGCGCACCTGCGGAGGCCGATCCATGGATATGCGTGGTCAACGGCAAGCCGATCTTCCTGCAGGGAGCCAACTGGACACCGATCCATCCCAACTTTGCCGATACCACCTGTGAAGACTATCGCAAACGCCTGCAAGTCTACAAAGACCTGGGCTTTAATGTAATGCGCGTGTGGGGTGGGGCTATTCTCGAAAGAAAGTGGTTCTATGACTTATGTGATGAGATGGGGATTTTCGTGTGGCAGGAATTCCCGCTCTCATCTTCAGGCTGCGATAACTACCCGCCCGAGGATGAAAAGAGCATCGACGATCATGAAGTCATTGCACGATCATATATAGCGCGCAGACAGCATCATGTTTCACTATTGCTTTGGTGCGGCGGCAATGAGCTGATGTATATCGGCACCAGCAAACCCGTAGATTTCACCCATCCGCTGATAAAGAGATATAAAGAAGTGGTGAAGGCGGAGGATCCGACCAGACGTATTCTGCCGACATCTGCAAGCGGACCCAATGAGTGGGCCGACCCCGCCAATTTCGGTAAAGGTGAGCATTGGGATATTCATGGACCGTGGAAATGCGACGGCAAACTTGCCGAGGACTGGGACCCGCTGTGGGAAAAGGATGATTCCCTCTTCAGGTCGGAGACCGGCGCACCCGGCACAAGCTCTGTTGAGATCATCCGAAGATCGCAGGGCAATCTGGACCCAATGCCCATATCGATCGAAAACCCTCTGTGGAGAAGAACTTCGCTCTGGTGGCTGGAAGCCAATCAATTCAATGCAGAACATGGCCGTCAGCCGCATAATATCGAGGAGTATGTGGCATGGAGCCAGGAGCGTCAGAAGCAGGCGCTTATGTCGGTGGCAAAGGCATGCAAAAACAGGTTCCCGCGCTGTGGGGGAATCATTATATGGATGGGGCACGACTGCTATCCATGCAACGCCAACACATCCATAATAGATGTTGACGGCAACCCGAAGCCTGCTGCTATCGGCCTTGGCGAGATATTCAAAGGCGGCTAGCCCGGATTATGCGCTTAGTGCATAATCCGGGTCTCTGAGAGCATTATTCACGTTTCTCGTGAATAATGCGGGCTAGAAATTCCGTGCTAGAGTATATACATAAACGGACTCGGCTCCCGATTCTTTAAGGACTTTTGCGGCTTCGTTAAGCGTGCTGCCGGTTGTAAATACATCATCGACCAGCAGCACGCGCCTGCCCATCACCAGATCGGGCTGGCGTACTGCGAACGCGCCTTTGATGTTAAGCATACGTTTATCCTCAGGTAGACTGACCTGGTGGCGTGTATTTCTGATTCTGAAGAGCGCGTCAGTTTCCATCGGCACGTATATACGTTTGCAAAGCAGCCTGCACAGTTCTTCGGATTGATTGAACCCACGCTCAATCAGCCGGTTGCGATGAATGGGTATCGGTATGACCATATCGACATCACCGTTAAGCTCCTTGTGGGGGTAGCAACGGATCATCAACTCTGCCAGTTGGTCGACTATGGCAATGTGCATATCATATTTGAGTGCATGGATTGCTTTGCGCAAGGCACCTTCATATAGACCGGCGCTGCATGCCCAATCAAACGCAAATTCCCGGCTCAGGCAGTCCGAGCATATATAGGTTTCGCAGGGAATTGCGCACTTGTAGCAATGCATATCGCCTATGATATCGATCATCTCCACACACTTTGCGCATAGATAGTTTTCGTCTGCAGCGCCGCATGCCAGGCAATATGTTGGGTAGACCAGATCAAGCAGACCGGACCAAAGATCGCGTGCAAGGGTCATCATGTCACTGTGTATTTCAGCAATACCAGGTATTTGCGATTTCCTGGAAACATTGCTGCGACCTGAACTTCATTGCCTCTAATGAGCGCCTGTCCCTCGAACACGTTTCCAATCTTCTGAAGATTTGTCCATTTGCCGTCAATGATTACCGCGACGGCAACAGCTTCAGGGGCGCTGATCTTGAATATCTCGGTTGATCCGGACTTGAGGGATCCGCACATTGGTTGGTAGAGGTGTGCATTTCTTTGATGGAATGTCTCAAATACGGTTGGGAAAGTTTTGTTGTTACCTTGTGAGCTGGCTCGCACGCAGTAATCCGCCGCCCATTCATAATTGCCCGGATCATCGGCGTGCTTTGTGTATAGACGCAGAATATATTCACCAGCCGACGGCAAGACTGCGTTCACCGCAACATGGCTTGCATCTCGCTGGACAAACACCGATGCGCCAGGCACCTTGGTATCACCCCGGTCAACTTCTGCTTTTAGCAGCACGTCGTCCGGTGTTTCCAGCTCAACATTACATGTGCCGGTGCAATTTATTACTCCCTGTGTATGGCTGATGAGCTTGAGCCTGTTGCCAAAGAAAGCCGGTCTGATATATACCAGTAGCTCGAATTCGGACTTTGTAAGAGGCTTGTCAAGAAGCTGCCATGCCGAATTTTCTGGGAAATGGTCGTATATGAACTCTTGTGGATTTGTGAGGAAGTAATGATCTCTTGGTTTGCGGATGAACTTGTTATCGTTATCGACATATCCCGCTCCCCATATACAGTCCAGCAGCCGCCACGATCCATCAATCTTGACCGCATTCCATGCGTGGTCATATTTATCAAATGTGGAACCTGCCCGGTAGCCTTTGCCTCGTGAGTATCCCTCGATCATAACAGACTCAAGCCCCATTCTTTTTGCCAGGGCATTGAAGAAGTTTCCGTATCCGCCGCAGACAGCCAGTCGCGTCTCGAGTATTTTCTCGGGACTCTGGTCGCCGTAATCGCCGGATGTGTATGTTTCCGGGTCGAAGTCAATATTGTGTGTGATCCACGAATAGATCGCACGTGCCTTTTCTACGTCGCTGCAGGCCGGTTTTGAAAGATATTCGGCAAGAATGTCCAGCGACTTCTCAGCGCCGGCCGGCGTTTGGGCTACATATTCATCGATCTGGGCAAAGCGGAACTCATCACAGTATGCGTCAACGCATATTGTGCAAAGCAGCGCCGCCAGGCAAATCGAGAAAGCAATCACACTGATATTTCTTTTGTTCATGCCCTCTCATTCTCCGTATAAATTACAGGCTTACAATTAGCCGATCCCATAATGCCATGTTTTTCTCAAGTTGGCAAGCGCTGAGTTTGATTTTGTGTTTGTGCGAACAAAAAATAACCCCGGCCAGTTTTTTGACCGGGGTGAAGTTTGTATTTATTTACAGCGTGGGAGTCGATGAATCGGTGGGGGTCTCGATCTGTTGATCGCCTGATCTCATGGTTTTTGTATTCAGGTAAAGTGCAGTCATTATGCAATAAGAAAGTGGTATGGTGAACAACACACCCACACCAAACACTATTGCTCCTGCTACAGCAACAAGACCGGCCACAAGCGTCACCCAAAATACCTGTGGCCTGATCCCGGCAGTCAGCTCTTCGCTTCTTACAATCGCAGCCTTGGCAGTCAGTCCTTCATCGGCAGCAGCATAGAATACATATGCCCAACGAATAACTATACAATACAAAATTACGACTGATATAAAAGCGCCAATGCCTAATAGAATCTGGAAAAGCGATGATTCTTTGCCGGCCGCAAGTCCGATCAGAGCAAACAATCCGCAGGGTATAGCGCTAATTATCGCAGCGATAAGAGTATAGAGGATGAGCAGCCAAGCGACACCCAACCATCTGACAAAGTCACTGAACTGACTGAAAAGATCGCCAAAGCTGGGATTTTCAGACTTGAGCACCTTCAAGAAGAATAGAACAAAGCCTCCCGCCAATACAAAACCACCTGTCAGTTGCCATATCTGCCCTATCACCGGTATATAGCCTGCCGCCATATTTATTGCCGTATATACTACAAATACGCCGATTGATATGCCTATGTATTCCTTGAAAGCCTCCCAACCATCAGAGAAACATCTGCCTAAACTGATAAGCTCTAGATTCATTAAATTCCCTCCAACCTCGTTATGGGCCGTCTCTGCCGGCCTCTGTAATGATGAAATAGTAATACTTGCTATATACAATGTCAAATTGTAAACATACGAGACAACTGCAAAGTCTTGAATACCAATCATTAAGACCGAGAAAAAGGACTATTGTGATATTGACATCTAGCTGAACAAATCGTAATATGACCTCATAGTGCTGATCGTGTGAAAGGGGAAGAAATATGCGCATTACAGGCCGGATATTAGGGCTTCTGACACTATTTTTAGTCGCAGTCGGACCTGCGTTGGCGGAAAAATCGGAGATAACCTTTGCGATTGGTGGAGGAATATTCAAACCTACAGACTCGGCGACAAAGGATAAGTTTGACGACACTTGGACGCGGATAAGTTTCACCACGTTTGAGCCGAATAAGACAAACAAGTGGCGGTTTATATCCGAGGGTGGCAAGTATAATCTCGACGGAGGGACGTCTGATGTGAGTTTGTATCCGATTTCGTTCGGGTACGAGCGTGGATTCGGCGAGGATAACAACGTGCGTCCGTATGTCGTGTTGCGCGCCGGTCCATATTATGGGCAGCTTAAGGACGATACTCTCGGCATCGATGACAAGCACATTGGCCTCAATACCAATATGTCGCTTGGACTTGTTTTCAGCCGCCGTTATTATCTTGAGGCAAGATATGACTATTTCAGCAAGTTGGCCGGGTATGATTTCAGTGGGTTTTCTATCTACGCGGGTATGAAGCTCTTCACAGTCAAGTTGTAATACAATAATCCCTCCAGGTAAGATACCTGGAGGGATTTTATAAGATAGAGGGATTTTGTAAGGTACCTGGAGGTATCTTGTTACCTCTTACCTATTTCCTGTTTTTATATCATCGCCCAGGCTTTGTTGAGTGCACGCTTAGCGTTGGCAATCACTATCTCAGACGGTTCTCCGAATGCTGCAATAGGTTTGACCTCAAAGCTCATAGGCTTGGGGCCCTTGTCGTTGAAGTATCCGATTTTGAATAGTCCCTGAATGAAATCGGCAAGCTCATCCACGCCGTTTTCTCCGCCGCAGATTCCGAACCTTGGGTGCTCATCGCCGTATGCAGGGTGAGAGGGGTCCTTCATCACGCAGTTGCCGATATGAATATGGACCAGCACGTCCTTAGCGGGCTCAAGCATTTCCTTAGTTGTCTCGCCGAGCAGCGGCATGTGGCTCAGGTCGAGCATGAGGCCGAAGTTAGAGTATTTCGCCCTCACCTTTTCTGCGAATGCCACCGAATCCTTCGTCGGACCAAGTATGGTGTTCTTACCGTATTCTACCTGGTCGAACGTTTCGAGCGCTATGGGCATATTGCCTTTGCCCTTGGCGTATTCACAAATTTCGGTTACTGATTCATAGAGCAGTTCAAGGCCTTTGGCTTTGCCTTCAGGGCCGGGATCCTTACCGCTCAAAAATGCCGTGGCCATGCAGCCCATCTCATATGCCTCGTCTATATCGGCTTTGATCTGTTCGACAGCCTTTTTCCGTCCGGCTTCGTCGGGGTCATTGAGATTGAGCTTCTGGGTCATGAGTGTCGGCTGGCCGCCGAATGCATACTTCATACCAGCCTGTGTGAGCATAGCTTTTGCAGCCTTGCGAACCTCGGGGTCTTTCATCCATGTGATTTCGACGAGTGTGAAATAGTCGTCCTCACAGATTTTTTGCAGGGTTTCAAGGATTGGTCCATCGCCCTTGATCGTCTGCGGATAAGCCATGAAGTGAATCAGACCGACGTCCGCATACTTGTAGATTGATCCTATCGCGTCGTTGCAGCACATGTCTACTTTCTCCATTTCTATTTGATAAACTGCCGGAAACTGCCGCCGAAGAGGTCGGCGACGTCGCGGCTGATTTCCTGTTCGGTCACCTGCCAGCCGGTTGCGGCGAGGTCCATGTATTTGTCGACCAAAACATCTTCTATTATATGACGAGAGTGCGCCCACTTGTATATAAGCTGATCCAGCACACGCGCATCTGAATGCTGAGGGGTTATGCTCAGCCCGAGGAGTTCAAGGCGCATCCTGGTCATCTCGTTAATGAGGCTGGGGTTGTTAAGGAACCACCAGCATCCGAATATATGAAGGTTGCGGAACTTGCGTGCGGCCACGCATAGCTCATGCTGGTTTTCTCTGGCGAGCATGGTCACCAGGAATTTGACGTTGGGATGATTGCTGCACAGATTTTCGATCACGTCGATGTTGCTTTTGCCGACTGAGTCGCCTGCCAAGCGCAGTGCAGGATTAGTGAGTTTTTTTACCCCGAGCATTAGTGCAAACGGTTTGCCTGTCTCTGCGGCAACTGGCAGCACACAGTCTTGTATCAGCCGCCCTCTCGATGATTCCTCTGGGAATGCGAATGTAGGAGGGAGCGATACAGCCATATACGTAGCGTCAATTTTTGTGATCCAGTCGACAAGGAAACGCCTGGCTTCAGAATATGTATTGCCTCCGAAGCTTGTTTCGACCTCGTATCCCCAGTTGTTGAGTGCAGGTGCGGCGGTGCTCCAGTCGTTGAGTAATCCGTCTATACGAAGTGCTGCTTTGAACCTGGGATCGACCGGCCTGCTTTCGGTCCAAGATGGTCTTTCCAGGTCATCGAACGGATCGTTGGTCATGATCGCGCTGTCCAGGTTAGCGATTTTGAAGACCATGTCCACATAGTCTTCGACTTTCTTTTCGGCAAAGAACCGGCGATATGATGCCAGGTCACGCGATGAAGTGTCCAGCCCAAGCATATTTAGGGTGGTGAGAACACCTCTGCAGGACTCGCTGACCGGCGAGTGATCTATAAACAGCGTTTTCCATACAAGGTCGGCCTGTTCGGTTTTGGACATAGCCCAGAACTTCTCGTATGTTACGTCCACCCAGCGCATGGTCTCGGCGACCAGGTAGTGATAGGTGAGCAGTTCGTCAATTCCCCAGAGTAGGATTTCTCCAAAGCTTGGTGAGTAAAGATGGGTATGTATATCAGTCACCGCAGTCTCTCTGATAGCCTGCGCGACCATATCTCGAATCTTGGTAATAGTTGTCTCCATTATTCTCCCGTTTTGTAACCGCTTACATTAGGAATAGGATAGTTCCATTCTCGATAGTTGTCAACAGTCGTGTCTATTGTTGTGTGTAAAATCAAGCTTTTGGATTTCCTTCCAGCTATTGTTTTTCAGAAAGAAGCCTATGACAACTTTCTGTGTTTTGAAATCCGGCCAAACCATATGATCAGGTGCGAATATCTTGGTTTAGCCGTCCTGTGTGAACACACTCCAAGGCGACTGTGGTCAAGAGAAAAATGACAGCTACTTGTTTCCAGGAAATATCTCCTGATTTGGCGGCATGAAAAGGCTCGGCTGTGGTAAAATGATGTCTGTCAGCCAATTGCATCACACAAGGAAGTTCCATGGACGCGCCAGGTTTTGTTCATCTTCATACCCACACAGAATACAGCATTCTCGATGGTGCAAGCCGGATCAAGGACATCATCAAGACTGCGGCAAAGTATGAGATGCCTTCTGTTGCCATCACAGACCATGGTGTTATGTATGGCAACCTTATGTTCTACAGTGAGGCGAAATCGGCCGGCATAAAGCCGATCTTGGGATGCGAGGTATATGTGGCGCCGCGCCATCGCACTCAGAGAGACCCAAGGCTGGATAAGGAACAGTATCACCTTGTTCTTCTGGCTAAGAACGAAAAGGGCTATAAAAACCTCATCAAACTCGTCAGCACTGCATTTTCCGAAGGATTTTACTACAAGCCCAGGGTGGATAAGGAACTGCTCGCCGACTGCGGCGACGAACTGATCGCGCTCACTGCCTGCCTTGGCGGCGAGATCCCAAACTTGATTATGAAAAATGACTTTGAGGGGGTCGACAGGGCGCTTGGCGAGTATATAGACATTTTTGGCAAAGATGACTTCTACCTCGAGCTCCAGGACCATGGTCTGCGCGAACAAAAGCCCGTCAATGAGGCTTTGATTGATATTTCAAAGCGCATGGGTTTAAGGCTGGTCGCGACAAACGATATTCACTACACAAATAGGGAAGATTCCCAAGCTCACGATGTGCTGCTTTGCATTCAGACTGGATCCACACTTGATGATCCCAACAGACTCCGATTTGGTTCGGATCAGTTTTATATGAAGAGCCAGGAAGAAATGGCCAAGCTCTTCCCGGATATGCCGCATGTGCTGGAGAATACTCTTGAGATAGCCGAGCGATGCAATATCGACTTCGACTTTGGACGGTCCAAGTTGCCGGATCCTGGTGTTCCTGAGGATGTTACCCCCGACGAGTATATGCGCGAGCAGGCTTGGGATGGCTTGAAGCAGCGCCTGGGTACAGAGCCGCCGGGCGCATATAAAGAGCAGTTTGAGTATGAGTGCAAGATCATCAACGACTGTGGATTTCCGCTGTATATGCTCATTGTGCGCGACTTCACAGACTTTGCAAGAAATCAGGGCATGTATGTCGGGGCAAGAGGGTCTGCAGCATCGAGTCTTGTGGGATATGGGCTTGGAATTACTGATGTCGACCCGATAGAATACGGTCTGGCGTTCGAGCGTTTTTTGAACCCTGAACGTGTGGAGATGCCCGATGTCGACCTCGATATTCAAGACGACCGCCGCGAAGAACTGATACAATACGTCTGCGGCAAATACGGCCGCGACCGTGTGGGTCAGATTGCTACATTCGGATCTATGAAGGCGCGCGCAGCCGTGCGCGACTGCGGGCGTGTGCTGGGAATGGATCTGCCTGAGGTTGACCGCGTGTGCAAGATGATCCCGTCGCTGCCGATCGGTATGACGATAGACCAGGCGATGGAGGTCAATGTCGACCTGAAAAACGCATATGACTCCACCTATTCCGTCAGGCGGTTGATAGATACTGCAAAGGGACTGGAAGGGATCAACCGAAACGTCGGAGTGCATGCAGCGGGTGTGCTGATCTCGTACGATCCGTTGATAGATCACGTGCCGGTCCAGCAGGGCGGCAAAGGTGAGTTTGTTGCTCAGATGGCCAAGAAGGACATCGCAAAGGTCGGACTGCTCAAGATGGACTTCCTGGGTCTTGCGAACCTCACAATACTCGCCAATTCGATCAAGAACGTAAAAAAGAGCCAGGGAATCGATATCGATATAATGGATATCCCTCTGGACGATGCCAAGACGTACGAAATGCTCGGCAAGGGAGACACGAACGGCGTGTTTCAGCTCGAGGGCGCGGGAATGCGCCGAAATGTGATCGAGCTTAAACCCAACTCCATCAGGGAACTTGCAGCTATCGTTGCTCTGTATCGACCCGGTCCGATGGCATTCATCCCCAAGTTCGTGCGTTCCAAATTCGGTCATGAACCGATCACTTATTTGCATCCATCGCTTGAACCAATCCTAAAAGAGACTTACGGCGTAATCTGCTATCAGGAGCAAGTGCTGCGTATTGCGCAGTCCATTGGTGGATTCACCCTTGGCCAGGCGGACGTTCTGCGAAAGGCCATGTCCTCCAAGAACAAAGAGATCATGGACAAGCAGAAGGAAAAATTCCTGCAGGGCGCAAAGGCAAACGGTGTCTCTGAGAAGATCGCGACCAAGATATATGAACAGGTGGAGCCTTTTGCGGGCTATGCATTCAACAAGGCGCATGCGGTCTGTTATGCGTTTGTTGCATATCGCACTGCTTACATGAAGGCAAACTATCCTGCGGAATACTATGCTGCGCTTATCTCGGCAAATATGGACGATAAAGAAAAGCTCTCTATCTATATAGATGATTGCAAAAGGTTCAACATTCCTGTATTTCCGCCTGATGTTAATGCAAGTAGTGCCGACTTTGAAGTGGAAGGCGATGGGATCAGGTTTGGGCTTGGAGCCGTCAAGGGCTGCAGCAAAGCCGTAATCGAAGGCATGGTGGCGGCAAGGAACGCCGGCGGCAAGTTTAGGGACCTTTTTGATTTTTGTGAGAGAGTGCAGGCAGAGTCAGCAATAAACAAGAGCAGTGTGGAGTGCCTGATAAAGGTGGGGGCGTTTTCATCCATCCTGCCCAATCGTGCTCAACTTATGGAAATGATGCCGGATGCCATGAGCGCTGCAGCATCCAGGCTTAAAGACCAAAAAAACGGTCAGACCGGCTTGTTCGGCTCGGACATGGATGAAATTGTTAATGGGTTTGACGCAGGCAAATATGCTCATATAGGTGAATATCCTCAAGACCAAATATACACGATGGAAAAGGACCTGGTTGGACTGTATTTGTCGGGACATCCGCTCGATAATATGCGTGGCCAACTCGAAAAGAACTGTTCGGCGAACGCATCGAACTATAAAGAGCTGGACAACGATCAGGAATGCACAATCGGCGGTATCATTACTGATGTGCGAACCAAGATCACACGCAGAAATGATAAGATGGCATTCGCAAAACTTGAAGACTTATATGGAACAATCAACGTCACGTTTTTCCCGCGCGACCTCAAAAATTGTGAAAGCCAACTGGTTAAAGACAGGGTTGTAATCATCAAAGGCAGAGCGAGTCACAGAGAGAGACTTGCCGCTGATGAGGAGGACAACACTGTTGAGGTCGAGATAAGGGGAGAGTCGGTCACTCCGCTGGCTAACGGCAACGGCAAAACGAATGGCAATGGCCATCGCAGTGTGCATATCAAGATCAACGGCACTCCTAAGATTCGCCTCGACATACTAAAGCACATTCTCGAAGCCAATCCCGGCGAATGCAGCGTGTACTTTTGGATGTTTCACTGCGGCACTCGTCAGAAGATCGCCACATCATATAAAGTGACTGCAACAACCCATTTTGTGGAAGAAGTGGAGAGAGTGTTGGGCAAATCGACCGTTAAGGTTGGATAGTGTGTGAATCGATGAGTATCCGGGGTGTTTATACCCCCGAAGTGTCTTAGCATCTCGACAAACAGTATTAGGAAATAACACTTTTCCATTGTTGGTGCGGTAATGAGCATTGATGAACTTATGTTAGTCCATATATGGTTGATCTTCTGGATAGGCATATGCGTCTGGTATATATGGGGCAATGGAGCAGAGCAAAGCTATGAGTCGAGGATGAAATTGAGCAAGTGGCTTATGCCTGGAAGGTTTTCTGATAAGGATTACTATGTTATGTGGGTCAGAAGGTTAGCCGCTCTATCGTTGCCGCTTGGGATCATTATATATTGCCTCTTCATATTCAAATAACTTCCATACAAGAAATATGCACCTCCGTTTACCTTTGAACTTCCCTTACTCCGCGTGGTAGAATAGTGGCGGAGAAAATATGCAATTCGTAGACCAGGTAGAGATAACAGTGAAGTCGGGCGACGGCGGCAACGGCCTTGTCGCATTTAGGCGGGAAAAATATATTCCTCGCGGTGGTCCGTCTGGCGGCAACGGCGGCAAGGGCGGCGATATCGTAATAGAAGCTGATGCGCGCCTCAACACTCTCGTCGACTTGAGATATAAGAAACACTATAAGGCCGGGCGCGGCGGCGACGGCGGTCCCAATGACAGGCATGGTAAGAATGGCGAGGAGCTTGTGCTGCGAGTGCCGGTGGGCACGCTTGTATATCGCTCCGACACTGAAAAGGCCATTGCCGACCTCACGCATGATGGTCAACGTCAGGTCGTCGCTAAGGGCGGCGAGGGCGGCAGGGGTAATGCTGCGTTTGCTACGTCCACACTCCAGACACCCAAATTTGCCGAAAAGGGTGAGCCGACGGATGAAGTATCACTCACTCTGGAACTCAAGCTTATCGCGGATGTCGGGCTGATAGGCTACCCAAGTGTGGGCAAATCGACTCTCATATCGAGAATTTCTGCCGCAAAACCAAAAATAGCGGACTACCCGTTCACTACACTTACCCCCAATCTGGGAGTGGTTTCGGTCGGCGATAAGTCATTCGTGGTTGCCGATATGCCGGGGCTGATTGAGGGCGCACATGAGGGCGCAGGTTTGGGGCATCAATTTCTGCGTCATATCGAGCGTACCAGACTCCTCGTTCATATTATAGATGTAGCCGGCTTCAGCGGTCGCAATCCCATGCACGACTTCGACGCTATTAACGATGAGCTTCGCGCTCATAGTGAAAAACTATCATCACTGCCTCAGATGGTCGCACTCAATAAAGTTGATTCTCCCGATGCTGCAGCGATCGTTGAGGAGTTAAGACCCGAATTGGAAGATAGAGGGCTTGAGGTCTTTGAGATTTCAGCCCTGACCGGCCAGGGAATAGGCCCGCTGCTCTATCGCATTGCCGATCGTCTGGAAGAACTGCCCAAAGAAGAGATCGAACTTGCTGAACAGGTCGTCCGCTTTACCGTCGATAAGGAAGCCGATACTTGGGATGTAGTCAGGGAGGGCGACAGAGAGTTTGCGGTCACAGGACATGCAGTCGAGGTGATGGTGAGGCGGACCGATATAAATAATGAATATGCCCTTCGCAGAATGCACCGCCAGCTCGATAAAATGGGTGTGATAAAGCGCCTCAAAGATATGGGCGCTCAGCACGGCGATACGGTTCGCATAGCAGGTATGGAGTTCGATTTCCATGATGAAGCCTATGAATAAGTCGATAAAGCGAATAGTGGTGAAGGTCGGGACCAGCAGCTTGGTGAGCGATAACGGCTCCCTTAATGTCGAGAAAATGTCTGCACTGGTCAGCCAACTGGCTGAGGTGAAAAAGCAGGGTAGGGGAGTAATACTGGTCAGTTCAGGCGCAATTCGCGCAGGCATGGAGCGCATAGGAATGACTGTCCGGCCAAAGAACATACCCGTCCAACAGGCGACAGCAGCCATAGGCCAGAGCGCGCTTATGCAGACATATAACGAACTGCTTTCGACATACGGGATCGTGCCCGGTCAGATACTGCTTACTCGCGATGATTTCGATCACCGCACACGTTATCTGAATGCACGCAACACACTTCGCACGCTGCTCAAACTCGGCTGTATGCCTGTTGTCAATGAGAATGACACAGTGGCCACCGAAGAGATCAAATTCGGTGAGAACGATACACTTGCCGCTTTGGTTGCCGCATGTGTGGATGCCGATCTGCTGATCAATCTCTCAGACGTTGATGGTCTGTTTGACGGCGACCCCAGGTCGAATCACACCTGCAAACTCATCGAAGAGGTCAAACAGATCACGCCCGAGATTGAAGATATTGCCTGTGGAACCAATGGAGACTGCGGCAGCGGCGGCATGCACACCAAGATCGAGGCTGCAAAGATCGCCACCAGTTCCGGCGTGAAGATGGTGATTGCAAATGCATCCCGGCCAAATGTTATTGTTGATATCGTTGCCGGTATGTCTATAGGTACGCAGTTTTTAAGAGGCGAGACACTAAATCACCGAAAGCGCTGGATCGCCTTCGGCAACCGCGTCAAAGGCAGCATTGCTGTAAACGAAGGCGCGCGGAAAATGCTTGTCGAACGCGGCAAGAGCCTGCTTTCGGCGGGCATTACAGGCTGCAACGGCTGTTTTGACGTCGGCGATCTGGTATTAGTGATCGATGAAAACTCCAGTCGTATAGCGCGTGGGCTTACAAACTACAGTTCACATGACATTCTCCTCATAATGGGCAAGCGAAGCAGTGAAATTGGTAAAATTTTGGGACACAAAGATTTTGATGAGGTAATTCATCGAGATAATCTTGTGCTCGGTATCTAGGTACATTACCGCATAATCCGGGTCTCTGAGAGCATTATTCACGTCCCTCATGAATAATGCGGGCTAGAGATGTTTATTCTCAATACGGAATTCAGACCGAGACTTGCAATTTACTGTGCGTAAATTGCTAAGACCATAATTTTATTCATTCGGCAATCCCTCAACAAGTCATAATTCTCATTCATTTGACCATATCACCTGAAGAGCGCCATATTAGTCAGCCGATAATATAATGTGCTCACAGGAGAGTTGTATATCCATGTGGCAGAGCTTTAGGGATGGTATGGATACAATGAATGTCGAGCAATTCAAATGGACAAAATCCAATGGCTGGCAGCCGAATTTTCCTGGTGAACTATCAAATAAGGCACAACTGGTTCTTCTGTTCGGTGCACGCTCTATTCTAGAAGAACGCGGCATTGATGACATAGTAAAAGCATATCCTCATGCCAAAGTATTCGGCTGTTCAACAGCAGGCGAAATAATCAACACTCAAGTTTTGGATGACTCACTTGTTGTTACGGCAGTGCACTTGGAGAACACACGAGTCAATGGCGCCTGTGTCAAGATAGCCGACTTTGAGAACATATTCGCGGTTGGGGAGCGTCTTGCCGAGTCTATTGCCGGTGACGGGCTTGCGCATACAATGGTTCTATCCGAAGGCATAGGTGTCAATGGCAGCGATCTTGTGCGTGGTATCACTAAGCATTTGCCCAAAGGGGTCACGGTTACCGGCGGACTGGCCGGAGATGGCGCGGACTTCTTCAAGACTTGTGTTATTTATGACGGCAAACTGGAGTATGGTTCTGCGGCCATTATAGGCTTTTATGGCGATAAATTGTTTGTAGGTTATGCATCGGCTGTGGGATGGGATCCATTCGGACCGGACAGGCTCATCACAAAATCAGACGGCAATGTCCTATATGAACTCGACGGACGTTCGGCATTAGAACTGTATAAGAAGTATGTGGGAGAATATGCGGGGAAGATGCCTGGCGGGTTGACGGCGATGAGCCTTTTCTTTCCATTGGGATTAAGAATGAAGAGCGGTGATGAACGTAGAGTGGTCCGGGCGTTTCTTGCATTTGACGAAGAAAAACAGTCAATGTCCTTTGCGGGCGACGTTCCGGTCGGCTGTTATGCTCGCTTGATGAAGGCGAATTTCGACCATTTACTAAACGGTGCAGTGGATGCTGCACAGATCAGCCGTGACGCGATCGGGCATGATAAGGCAGAGATTGCATTGCTGATCAATTGTATTGCCCGTAAGCTGGTTTTAAAACAGAGGACCGAAGAAGAAATTGAAGCGGTACACAATGTTTTGGGTTCAGAGACGGTAATGACCGGTTTTTATTCGTATGGGGAGATTGCGCCGTTTATGCCCGGCGTGGACGCAGATTTACATAATCAATCCATGACGATCACCACACTAAGGGAGAGTTAGTAGTGAGTGAGTATCACAGCCTGCTCCAGAGGCAGCTTAGGAAGCTGTTTGGCAGGCCGGATCAGTATCCTGAGCAGTTGGAGTCATTTCTACAGGCAGTCAACTCAGCCTATCATGACTTCGAGACAGACTTGCGTCTGCTTCAGCATTCGCTGGATCTGAGTTCGGAAGAACTGCTCCATGCAAACTCGGAATTACGGGCGATATTTCAGGCACTGCCCGATGTTCTATTTCACATGGATGCCGGTGGCACGATTCTGAATTGCAAGGGTGGCAGTGCTGCCGATTCACATCTGCCATTAAGTGAACTTGCGGGTAAGCACATCAACAGTATTCCCATCAAGAGTGTCGCTGATAAATTCAGACAAGCCCATGCCCAGGTGCAGGAGACCGGTGCTATGGCGGTTTCAGAATATTCTATTCGGCATCATGGCAAAGATAATTATTATGAAATCAGATTACTCCCACTGCCGGAAGGCCATTCGGTAGCAATTGTCCGCAATATAACCGGGCGCAAACAGATCGAGACGGCGCTGCAAGAGTCAGAGCGCCGCCTTGCTGATATTATCAACTTCCTACCTGACGCGACATTTGCAATAGACCTCGAAGGCAAGATCATTGCTTGGAATCATGCGATCGAAGAGATGACAGACTGCAGCGCGCGGAAGATGATCGGCAAGGGCGATAATGAGTATGCTATGCCTTTTTATGGAAGGAGAATACCCATACTCATCGATCTTGTGCTTAATCCATCCCTAGATATACAAGGTAAATATTCAAACTACAACAAAGAGGGCGATATTCTTGTCGGCGAGAGCTATTTGGAAGATTTTGGCGGCAAATATTGTTGGGCAAAAGCCAGCCCGCTATATGATTCGGATGGAAATATAGTCGGAGCCATTGAGACTGTAAGAGATATTTCGGACCGCAGGAAGATTGAGAAGGACCTTCTAGACAGCGGAGAACGCCTCAAGAAGCAGCAGGCCATGCTGGTTGAACTTACTCATAACAAGGTCCTTTTCCTTGGTGATCTTGCTGCGGCTATAAGAGAAATTACTGAAGCATCTGCGCGAACACTCGACGTAGGTCAAGTCAGCGTTTGGCTTTTTAATGATGAGCAAAGCAGTTTAGTCTGTATTGATTTATATGAGCGTGCATATGATCGGCATTCGGATGGTTTGATTCTCAATGTTGTGGATCATCCGGAATATTTCAAAGCCGTTGATCAGGAACGGGTGGTTGCTGTTACTGATGCGAATAATGATCTCCGCACAAAGAGTTTCGTAAATTCATACTTCAAACCGTATGGAATCAGCTCAATGATGGATGTGCCGATATTGGTGAGTGGACACACTATTGGAGTTGTATGTTACGAACATGTTGGCGGTTGTCGTGAGTGGACGGCGGATGAGCAGAGTTTTGCGGCATCCATAGCCGACCTTGTTTCATTGTCCTTCGAAGTGGCTGAACGTAAGAAAGCAGAGACTGACCTCAGAATCAGGACATCTGCTATGAATGCGGCCAACGACCAGATTGTGATTACGAACATCCGAGGTGGCATTGAGTTTGTGAATCCGTCATTCGAGCGCGAGACAGGATATACGCTGAGCGAAGTAGAGGGTGAATTGCCGGACTTTCTCATCTCGGACAAGCACGATTCAGAGTTTTACCATGACCTCTGGGAGTCGGTCTTGAATGGCAAGACATGGCATGGCGAGATCACTCTCTATCGCAAGAATGGCAGCACTGTGGTTGAGGATGTCACAATAACACCTATCAAGAACGAGAACAAGGTGGTTGAGCGATTTATCGCAATCAAGCGCAACATAACGGACAAGAAAGTCTATGAACAGAAGCTCGATCATCTTGCTCATCACGATCACCTGACCGGCTTGCCAAACCGTCTGCTTTTCAGTGACAGGTTGACTCAATGCCTTGCGCATTCTGAACATCGCAAAACTGCACTGGCTGTGCTGTTTCTTGATCTGGACAGGTTTAAGCTCATAAACGACTCTCTTGGGCATAGTGTGGGCGATCTCTTGCTGAAGGCAGCCGCTGAGAGGCTTCAAGGCAATTTACGTGAGGCCGATATGATAGCCCGAATGGGAGGAGACGAGTTTACAATCATTTTGTCGAGTATATCCGATGCCAATGAAATCGCTTCCGTGACCAGTCGTGTTGCCCAGATCATGTCTGCTCCATTTGTGCTGGGGGGGCAGGAACTGTTTGTGACGACAAGTATAGGCGTAAGCATATACCCGACAGATGGTGACGATGTCGAAACACTGGTAAAGAACGCCGATTCCGCAATGTATCGTGCAAAGGAACAGGGGCGCAACAACTATCAGTTCTATACCGAGGCACTTAACACTGCGGCAGTAGAGAAGATGCAGCTCGAAAGCAGTCTGCGCAAAGCAATAGAACGCGATGAGTTTGTGTTGCACTATCAGCCGCGAGTGGATGTAAAAACTGGTGCAATTTTGGGTGTCGAAGCGCTCGTAAGGTGGCGTCACCCGGAAATGGGTCTGATTCCGCCTGCCGCGTTCATACCCCTCGCGGAGGAGACTGGTCTTATTGAGCCGATAGGCCGATGGGTAATGCGCACAGCATGTGCACAAAATAAGAAATGGCAAACGGATGGTCTCGATCCAATCAGTGTTGCTGTAAACGTATCTGGTCGGCAGTTTGTAAATGGCAGTCTGACCGACGATGTCTCTCATATACTGTTCGAGACCGGTCTTGATCCGCAGTTTCTTGATTTGGAACTTACGGAAAGCGTGCTGATGCACAGTATAGACCTGGCAATAGTGATTTTGCGCAAATTCAAGGAGATGGGGGTTCGCCTCTCGATCGATGATTTTGGCACAGGCTATTCCTCGCTCACATACTTGAAACGCTTCCCCATAGATGCAGTCAAGATCGACCAGTCGTTTATACGTGATCTGACCACCAACTCCGACGACGCAGCAATTGCACGAGCTGTAATAGCCATGTCTCAAAGTCTTAAGCTCAAAGTCATTGCCGAAGGTGTTGAGACCATCGATCAGCTCCAGGTGCTTCAATCAATGGCGTGCGATGAGATACAAGGCTACTTTATAAGCCGTCCACTGCCTGCCGGCGAACTGGAATCCATCATGCGCGACCATACATACTTAATTGACAGCGATTACCTCGATTTTGCCGCATAGCATAACCATCAGAGTCTGTCGCAGCGCTCACCTTATGGCATAAATCAGTAGCATCAAAATTGCCGCTGTGCTATTATGATCATAAGATAAAAGCGGAGGCGTCTGAATTGGGTAATTTGCGGCAGCCAAGACTCGAATACCTGATTTGCTTATTTTTGATATTGATTACTGCAGCAGTCTACTGGCAGGTAACCAATTTCGACTTCGTGAATTTTGATGATGATGTATATGTCCAGAAAAATCCTGCAGTGCGTGCTGGGCTCTACGAGTCCACAGCAAAGTGGGCGCTGACAACTGTAACACAATCAAACTGGCACCCGCTTACATGGATGTCTCTGATGATGGATTCGAGCTTGAGTGGAGTATTGTCCTGCTTCGATGTCGAAATCGGCAATACCGATGCCGGTGTCTACCACCTTACCAACCTTGTGCTTCACGAAGCAAATACAATACTTTTATTTGTTCTGCTGCTGTCTATAACGAGATGCCGTTGGCGAAGCGCATTGGTGGCAGCTTTGTTTGCCGTGCATCCGCTTCATGTCGAATCGGTCGCCTGGGTGACAGAGCGCAAGGATGTCCTGAGCACTTTATTCTGGCTGCTGACTATGCTGGCCTACATTCGCTACGTACGACAACCCAGAAAGTCTGCATACTGGTGGATTATTGTGTTCTTTGGTCTTGGTTTGATGGCAAAGCCCATGCTTGTGACGCTTCCACTGGTTCTTCTGCTTATCGATGTATGGCCGTTGCGCCGTATCGATATATCCGGCGATTATATGAAAAATTTGCGAGCGGTGGTAGTTGAAAAAATTCCACTGTTTGCCATGACTGCCCTCAGTTGCGTAGTTACGTTCTATGCCCAACGTGCAGGTGGGGCAGTGGGCACATTTCAAAGTTACCCTTTAGGCGTGCGCATTGCAAATGCTGTGGTTGCTTATGTGATGTATCTGGTTAAGACCATATGGCCTGCAAATCTTGCGATATTGTATCCGCACCCGGGCAAGTCTTTGCCTGTGTGGTTAGTTATTATATCTTTTGTAGTGTTGATAACAATAACTGTAATGGCGCTGCGTTCGCTGCGCAGATTTCCAAGCGTTGCAGTTGGGTGGCTGTGGTATCTGATAACGCTGATTCCCGTGATCGGCATTGTCCAGGTCGGCAAGCATGCCATGGCTGATCGCTATACATACGTTTCATTGATTGGAATATTCATGATAATTGCCTGGGGTATTCCTGATCTGCTGCGACCCGGTGTTTGGGCGACCAGGTTACTGAGTGCGGCTTCGGTTATTGTGATTTTGACCTTGTCTGCCGTGGCATACAGGACTGTCGGTTACTGGCAGGACAGCGCCACTCTTTTCGGACATGCAATTAAGGTGACCGACGGCAACTCGCTTGCATATAATAATTTGGGTAATGCTCTGCTGGATAGAGGTGAATCCGAGAGCGCTGAAAAAATGTTCAGGCAGGCACTGCGCTATCATTCTGAATACACTGATGCCAAATATAACCTTGGCAATGCTTTGTGCGCTCAGGGCAAAGTAAAAGAGGCGATGTCTTTATATTCGGCCATAATACGTCAATATCCGAAGCATACAAAGGCACGCAACAATCTTGGTGTATTACTGGCTCAGCAGGGTAGAACAGATGAGGCCATTGCACAGTTTACTGCTGTCCTGAAAATCAATCCACATGATACCAGCGCTCGTGATAATCTTGAGCTTGCAAAGCAGTCCAGGCAGTCTGTGCCTGCCGAAGTAGAGTAGATGCCAATGCACTTAAAGCACAGTCGGCGAAATGAGAACGGCACGAAATGAAACAAGTAAAACGAATGTCTTATTACCTGAGACCGTATTGGGTATGGGCGCTGCTGGCGCCCATTTTTATGATAGTCGAGGTCTCGATGGACCTGTCACAGCCCCGGCTGCTGCAATCGATTGTCGATATAGGCATTGCCCGCCACGATGTGGGCTATGTGCTTCATCATGGGCTGATAATGATTATTGTAGCCCTGATCGGTCTGGTCGGAGGCGCAGGATGCACAGTTTTCTCGACAATTGCGGCTCTGAATTTCTCGACCGACCTGCGTGCCGATCTGTTTAAGAAAGTCCAAGCGCTCTCATTCGGCAATATCGATCACCTCGGCACGGGTTCGCTCATAACCCATCTCACGAACGACATTGATCAGGTGCAGGAAGCGGTAATAATGTTCCTGCGGGTTCTGGTGAGAGCGCCGCTGTTGATGGTGGGCAGCCTGGCGCTTGCAATTGTGACTTCTCCAAAACTCTCGCTGCTGTTGGTTGTGCTCAGTCCGATCCTTCTGCTGATGATACATGTTGTCAGGCGCAAGGCAAATCCGCTGTTTACATCTGTTCAGGAGCGGCTGGATTCGATAAACTCGATTGTTCAGGAAAACCTTGCCGGTGTGCGTGTAGTGAAGGCATTCTCGCGTTCCGGACATGAGTGCGAGCGCTTCGGCAAAGCAAATGAGAATCTTTGCGATATGACCACGCATGCATCTTCGCTGATCGCTGTCATGTTCCCAGGCATGCTGATGGTTATGAACCTCGGTATTGTGGGGGTGCTGTGGTTCGGTGGCATATCAGTCAACAATGGGAGCCTCAAGGTCGGCCAACTGCTGGCTTATGTGAACTATCTGACCCAGATGCTCGGATCACTGATGATGGTGAGCATGCTGTTGATGCGAATATCCAGAGCCGATGCTTCTGCTGCACGGATCATAAATGTGCTCGACACCACTCCCGAAGTCCAGGACACAACAACTGCAAAGGAAGCCCCAAAGCTGCGCGGAAGCGTGACATTCGATAATGTCGGGTTCAGCTATAATGGCTCTGATGGAAACGTGCTCAAAGATATATCTCTTGAAGCCGAGCCGGGGGAGACGATAGCGATTCTGGGCGCAACTGGTTCGGGTAAGTCCAGCCTGGTTCATATGATTCCCAGGCTTTATGACGTGAGCGCAGGCAGCATCCGGCTTGACGGCATGGACATCCGCGAACTGACCCAGGAGAGCCTGAGGCGCCAGATAGCCATGGTCTTGCAGGATACGATCCTGTTTTCTGGAACAATACGTGACAACATACGCTTCGGCAGTCCGGATGCGACGGACGATGAGGTCATCAAGGCTGCCAAGATGGCGCAGGCGCATGAGTTCATTACAGGTTTTGCAGATGGTTATGATTCTATGCTGGGTCAGCGCGGAGTCAATATCTCCGGTGGGCAGAAGCAGCGCCTGTCGATTGCCCGTGCACTGGTCAGCCGCCCTGCAATATTGATTCTGGATGACTGCACCAGTTCGGTCGATATGATTACCGAGCGCAAAATATTCGACGCTCTGAATGCCTGGTCGCATAAGTGCACACGGTTTGTGATAGCGCAGAGGATCAGGTCAGTCGTCGATGCAGATAAGATACTTGTGATCGAAGACGGTATGCTTGCCGCCGTAGGCACTCATGACGAACTGCTCAGGTCCAGTGAAGTTTATCAGGGGATATACCAGTCGCAGGTGGGTGCAGTGGAGGTCGACAGTGGCAAATAAACGCACAATGACCGACCACATGGGACCCAGGCATGGTGGATTTGCGAGCACCGTGTCGGTTAAAAACCGCCGCGTGCTTCTCAGGCGTCTATGGAAGTATCTGCGCACATACAGGCTCGAACTTGTCTGGATCACATTCCTGGTCGCAGCCACGACAGGCTTGTCGTTGTGCGGACCGTTTCTGATAGGCCGGGCGATAGACAAGTATATCTCTCATGGCGACCTGCCGGGTTTGGCGCGTGTGATCGGGTTGCTGATTGTTGTGTATCTGCTGAGCGCGGGCGGGACATGGCTGCAGATGATAGGTATGATCCGCATCGCTCAAAGGTGCGTAAAAGATATCAGAGCAGACCTCTTCGGCCACCTGCAGACACTTTCACTTCGATTCTTCGACCGCAATCCGCATGGTGATCTGATGAGCAGGCTGACCAACGACACCGACACCATCAGCTCTACACTTGCCGACGGTGTGGCTCAGCTTATCGGGAGTGTGTTGGCGATTGTGGGAGCCGGGATAATTATGTTCAAGCTGAACTGGCATCTGGCGATTGTCAGCCTTGTGACGATGCCGCTGATTATGATCTCGACCAGGCTGATGGCCGACCGCACCAGGCAGGGATTTCGTGCAAGGCAGGACTCTCTGGGTCAGCTCAACGGCATAATCGAGGAGTCGATCTCTGGCCAGAGGGTCATCAAGACATGCTGCCATGAGTGCCAGGCTGTTGAGGACTTCGGCAGAGCCAATGTCGACCTGAGAAAAACGGCGATGAAAGCGCTGATATATATCGGTCTGATGGGTCCGATGATGAACATGTATCGCAACATAGGCTTTGCGATAGTGACCGGCTCGGGCGCATGGATGGTGGCGAAAGGCATGACCACAATAGGTATCGTTGCAGCATTCATCAACTATGCCGACTATTTCAACAGACCGCTTATCCAGATTGCGAACATATACGGCACGATCCAGCAGGCTCTCGCCGGTGCCGAGCGTGTGTTTGCAGTCATGGACGAGACATCCAACGATATAGACGAAGTGGGAGCGCTGGATACGGGCGATGTGCGCGGCGAGATAGACTTCAAGGGTGTCAATTTCGGCTATGATGAAGATGCATTGGTGCTCAAAGACATAACGTTCCACGTTGATGCCGGGCAGACAGTGGCGCTTGTCGGCTCGACCGGTGCGGGCAAGACCACGATCATCAACCTCCTGACTCGCTTCTATGATATAGGCAAAGGCAGCATAGTCCTTGACGGCAGGGATATCCGCGACCTCAAAAAAAGTGCTCTGCGCACGTCTTTAGGGATCGTGCTGCAGGATACGTTCCTCTTTACCGACACCGTCCGCGAGAATATCCGCTACGGCAGGCCGGACGCCACCGATGAACAGGTGGAAGCCGCTGCCAAATTCGCCAATGCAGATTCGTTCATCCATCACCTGCCGCATGGCTATGACACTCTGCTCACTGATGCGGGAGGGAGCCTGAGCCAGGGTCAGAGGCAGCTGCTTGCCATAGCCCGCGCACTGCTTGCAGACCCGGCTGTATTGATACTGGACGAGGCGACCAGCAGCGTGGATACGCGCACCGAAATCCACATTCAGCAGGCTCTGCACCGGCTGATGGAGGGCAGGACCAGCTTTATCATTGCGCACAGGCTGAACACTATCCAGCGCGCGGACAAGATTATCGTGATCGAGAACGGCGAGATAGCGGAGCAGGGGACGCACAAACAGCTTATTAAGGGGCGCGGCCATTATTACAAGTTATGCACGAGCCATCTTGGTATTGGGCAGACAATCAGCAAAGAACCGAATTAGGGTATCCAGTATCTGCACTCTGCGTCGGTAATATCTGCCAGCTTGCCGCCATTGCGCTCAATAATTTTTCTGGAACGTATGTTGTCTTCCCGGCAGGTGACGAGGGCTTCCTCGATTCCCTTCTCGCGCGCTTTGATCAGCAGTTCCTTTAGGATGAGTGTGCCATAGCCTTTTCCGCGTTCAGATGGTCTTATGGCATAGCCGATATGCCCGCCGATTTTCATGAGATAGTCATTGAGATAATGCCTGAGTTTGCCTATTCCTACCGGCCTGCCGTCCACATAGAGCCAATACATGGTCTGGGGGACATATCTGGTAAGGTCAATGCCTATTCCCTTGGCCATATTTGCATGGCGTTGCAGGTAGGCGGGAAAGTCCACATACTCAACGTCATACCCTGAGTTCACAAACCCATTTTCACCCGGTCCGATCTCCTTGAGCATATCGAATATTTCCCGGCCGTCGGATGGGGTGAGTTCTTTTAGTTCGGATGTCATAGGTGTAACTTTGCTGGAACTGGGGTGTTTTCCTTCACTACAGGTGTCTCATCTTGAGGTTGTATTGCCAAACCCTCCAGGTAGGGATAAGATCAGAAGAAGCCCCTCACGCTTGTCATTCCGAACGAACGTGAGGAATCTGCTTTGAATCTGACTTTGCGCAAAGCAGATTTCTCGCTGTGCTCGAAATGACTGGATTTATTAGGTGCTAGATTCCCCGGACAATCAGGTTTTTTACGTCTCCGGATAACAATTGCTATGGCGTCAAACCAAGAAAATCTAGACTCCCGCCCGGTTCATCTTCACGCATTGCTCTAACTCCATCAATAAATACTCTGGTTGCAGATTCGAATTTTTCTTTACCAAGGGGGAGAACACAGGAAAGCCACAGTCTACCACCCAGAACAGGGAAAAACACCAGTTTGGTTTTTAGCTGTGCCCTGTAATGTATTTGGATAGCTTCCACTGGTAGAGAGCCAGAGTATGTTATCACTCCTCCATCTTGCCAAGGCATCCATCCGATTTGTCCAATAAAGTTATTATCCTCTTTTCCAAAAAGATTGAACCGTACACTTGGGCCTGCAAAATTTTCATCTGTGTGGTAGCTTTCAGTATTAACAAGTTCCCGGGTAAGGTTGTATTGGTAGCTTTGTACGGTGAAGACTTCAGTTGTTTGCGACCCCAACATTGCCTTATACTTAACAAACGGTTGCTCCCTATAAACAGCTAGATGTTCAATCAAGTTGAATAAGAGTCCGTTTAGCGCTAGTTCACCAAGATTCTCGACACCAAGATGCACATAGTAAGGTGGGATCAAGAAATTGTCATCAGCAGCACCGCCAAAGCAAGCAAGCTCACTGCTGACTGGTGACTGGCAGAAATATCCAATCACTGCTACATCCAAAATGAGGATAACATCTATCCATTCTGATGTTGGTCGGGCTGAATTGATTTCGACAAGGTTTTTTGCAACTGTCTCAGGTTTTGTCTTTGCGCTAAATGCAAAAACTACTCCCAGTGGGCGCTTCATAAATCGAGCCAATTCACCGCCCTTTCTCTGTGGAAGCTCAGTTCGACGAAGGCGCTTTACTGAGGCAATTTTTTCAGCCGCATCATTCAACTCGTGTTTGGTCAACTTGGATTTGACTTCGAAAACACTGGCAACATTGTCAGATGGCAAGATCATTGCCCGGCTGCCTACTCGACAAACGGGGCTATTTAGAGCATCGTAAATTATGATATCGCACTGTTTACTTACCCCTCCTTCATCGTCAACTACAAATCCCGTCTCAGCAGAAAATCTCTTTGGAAGGTGATCATTCAGAAATGCCTTTACAATGTCTTCCGCTTCACCACCACGCTCGCCATAATGCGGATTCGTTTGCAAGAAGCGGAATTGCGTTCTCAGTTGCTTTCCGGCATCCATAAACAATTCATGTATATATTGCCCCTGTTTTTTGGGGTTCATTTGCTGTGTCCTTTCTGAGCTTAGGCTCAGATATTGTTTATATTGACTCCCAAAAACTCCTTCACTCTCTCCACCTTCTTCGTCCCCTTGCAGTGCGGCAGGTATTTGAGGAACTCTTTGCCGTAGAACTTCATGTGGATTCGAGAGTCCAGTATGGCGACCACCCCGTGGTCTGTCTTGGTGCGTATCAGCCTGCCGAAACCCTGCTTCAGACGGATTTGAGCCTGGGGGATGGAGTATTCGGCAAACCAGTTGCCGCCCTCTTTTTCGATCTGCTCGCATCGGGCTTTGTTGGTAGGCGTGTCCGGCACTGCGAACGGGAGCTTGTCAATAATCACGCACGAGAGCCTCTCACCCTTCACGTCCACACCCTCCCAGAACGAGTGCACACCCATAAGGCACGTGTCATCGTTCTCGCGGAACTCGGTTATTAGGCGATCATTAGACATATCGCCCTGCTTGAGGAGCCTGAACGGGACATCATCTACCAACCGATTGAAGACCTCATTGAGCATCCGGTATGATGTGAAGAGCATGAATGCCCTGCCGTTAGATGCGAGCAAAAGCTGTCTGATCTTTTCGGATACGGCATCGGCATATTCAGGAGCATTCGACGGAAACGCAAGATCGTCCGGCACATACAGCAGCGCCTGTCGCTCGAAATCGAACGGCGAGCCGAGGATCAGTTCATTGCAATCGGGTGTGCCGAGTCTCTTTTTGAGGTAACAGAACGTGCCCGAGTTGGATAGTGTTGCGGAGGTGGCAATTACGGATTCTGGGTTGCCCCAAAGCGCATCATGGAGTATATCCGCCACATTCACAGGCGACAGGTGCAGGTAGCAGCTCACGAACTTGCCGCCGGAGGGCTTTTCGCACCATCTGAAGTAATTGGGTTGATCCGCAAAAAACAGATCCGAAAGCTCACCGCGCATACGGGCAAGCATCTTTCGGTATCCGTCTATGCGGTCCTTGAGTTCGGGGTTATCCTGAGTGTCCTGACCCAGCAAGGCGGTGTTCAGGCCGTCCAGGTGAGTTATCAGGTTATTGACTGACTCGTCCACGGTGCGCTTTTCGACGGACTGATACATCTCATCAAGGAAAAACTCCGACCTGTGCATCGAATCGAACGGACCGAAGAGCGTGTTATTCAGACTGAGGATATATTCAAGCTCACCCTGAGGAATGTCTATCTCCCTGCGCTTGCGGATGCGGCTGATGAGCTGAGGCACGCGGTAGTTCGAGAACTCGATGCCGAAGATATTACTCGCCACATCTTCCAGGTGATGCGCCTCGTCGAAGATAACGGCTCCGTAGTCGGGCAAAATTCCATTCTTGGGATCGGTCATCTTGAGGCCGAGGTCACTGAAAAAGAGCGCATGGTTCACCACTATGATATCCGCCAGCTCTGCGGCTCGGCGCATTTTGTAATAGAAGCACTGCTCGGAGTTGTAAGGGCACTCTTGGTGTCGGCAGGTGTCCTGGTTGCAGCAGACCTCGGACCAGTCGGGGAATGTAAAGTCCAGTTCACTGACATCACCAGTTTGTGTCTTTGATGCCCATTCCTGAAGCTGTTTGAACAAAGGGTCTTCATGGTATATGACCGACTTGGCGGCATGATCGAGTTCCTGCAGACAGACGAAGTTGCTCCGGCCTTTCATCAGGACAGCCGTAAAAGGATGGTCCTCCATCACCTGCTGCATCAGGGGGATATCTTTGTTGATGAGCTGACCCTGGAGGTTGATCGTATGGGTCGATATGATGATCGGTTTTGCGCCGGATGAATAGATGACGGCAGGCGTGAGATAGCCGACCGTCTTGCCGACGCCGGTGCCTGCTTCCACAAGCAGGTGTTCTTTGTGCAGCATTGCGTCAGCGACAGCCGATGCCATCTTGAGCTGTTCATCTCTATATTCGTAACCCTCGCACAGACGCGCGAACCGTCCGTCCGTCCCGAGGCATTTGGTTATTTCTTCAAACATCCTGCCACAATTCTATACGAACGCACATTCGACAGTCAAGGATATTATCAAGTAATTACGCAATGACCTGAATTTCGTTTCAGAGAGTGCGCTGCCGGGGGAAAGTGCTATTGTATGGAGGTAATGGGGCATGCGCACCGGATTTATGACCATCTTCTGTATGCTGTGTCTCCCGGCCTGCTCGGCCATGGTCGATCCCAAGCCGATGACATGCCCGGCGGAAGACAGCGTTGTGATCGGTCAGCTAGACGCGGATGTGACGGGCGACGGGGTCAAGGACCGCATTATACTGATGGGCAGAAAACAGGATCGTGCCGGACATTATGTGGTCGAAATGTCGGTGAGGCTGACTGATCTGGATGGTCAAAATGAGCTTTGCACCCGCCTGCCGGAAAAGTCCGGTAGCGGCATCAATCCACAGCTCAAGGCCATGGACTTCACCGGCGACGGCACGCCGGATGTTCTCATTTCATCTCCCACAGACGGCGGGATTATCAACTGCGTTATATATTCGTTTATCGACGGGCGGCCGAAGCTGCTGTTTGACACGAATCGTGGGGTGATGCCGGCAGTCACGGGTCATTTTTTGTCCGATTACAAGGCTGAGATCATTGTCGGCGGGCAGTCGAGCACTGTGGACCTTGCCGATCACAGGAAATATTATGATCAGGCGGGCTATTATAATAACGGCAAATTATTGAAGTCTACTGAAGTCATAACAGGCGGCTATGGCCTGATTACTCCTGTTGATGTGGATCATAACGGCGTTTATGAACTTGAGGCAATACAAGAAGCGCGCGGCATTTCCGGTGCGGACCCCATAGCCGAGATCATTTCTCATATAAAGTGGGATAAGGACGGCTGGCAGGTTATGGATGTGAGTGTAAGAAAGACCGTTTTGGATATAGAGTGACCATCTCATTTGCGCTGAGCAGCACAGTTTGATATACTGGCTTTGCGAAATATTTCACAAAGATGGATGTAGTATGCCGAGCATAATCAAAGTCCCAATACCCACACTCGAACGGTTGGCGACCTATCTGACAATTCTTACCGGCCTAAAGACCAGGAATATCGAGACAATATCCTCCATTGATATCGAGATGAGCACAGGCATCAGCGCGGCAGCGTTCAGGAAAGACCTCTCATATTTCGGTGAGTTTGGCCGTCCTGGAATAGGCTATAATGTCAATGAACTGCACTCGCGCATAAGTCGGATACTTAAGATAGAGAGGACTCAACCTGTTATATTGGTCGGCGCGGGTCATTTGGGTTCGGCTCTGGCGGGTTACCATCCGCTTAGGGCGGAAAACTTCCATATAGTGGCGGCGTTCGATAACAATCCCAATAAGATCGGCAGGCAGCTCTGGGACCTGACGATCATGGATGTCGCCGATATAGTAAGTCAAAACAAGGCAATTGGCGCAAAGATGGGGATAATAGCTGTCCCTGCGCCTGCAGCCCAGGCAGTTGCCGACAAAATGGTGGAAGCCGGTATTGCCACCATCCTCAATTTCGCCCCCACACTTCTCCGCCTGCCCACAGGCATCACCGTGCGAAACGTAGACTTCCTGCAGGAGTTGGCGGTGTTGTCATATCATCTGCCGGAAAGAAGTTGAGGGTTGGTAGTAATCCGATGCTTTTATGTGTGCAATAGATCGACAGCATTACACGGCAGAAGGAATCCTTACATGTTTGCATAAGCATATGTTAATAATTAGGCTTTGCAAATACAGTATCTGCCACAATCTGGGAGGATTGCTTTGAAAGCATTTTATCATCTGAATGCACCACGTATCACAATAAGAGAGTATTTGTTTGGTACCCCGTGGATATTGCTGCCTGTTATTTTGTTTGTGAAGCTCTTTCGAATATCGCTCAGTTCTTCAACAGATGATCCGATTGTTGAGAGCGTAGCTCCATTTGAGGTCGGTGAAGCAGAGCTGCCAGCTGATGTTCTTGAACGATTCCAAAAAGCTATTGTGGAATTGTCTGCATTGGGGTTTCACAGTCCAATTTACCATGTAATCAAAGACCCTTTGCGTTCAACATATATATATTGGGCAACATTTCTTCACTCGACCGGTCATCACATCGCACGCATTCATAACCGAGTCTGGATTGCTCCTGCAAAGGTCAAGAACCACTTCTTCCCCATTTTTTGCATGCCATGCCAAGACGGCAGCTTTCTTGTATCAAGTGCAGGCAAACCGGATTTGCTCTCTCCAGCATCGGTTTCGGCACGCTATCACATTGGCATGTCGATTCAGAAACTGTGGTCGTTGCATGAGTCTGCTGTGCAAAAAGCATCAGTGGTTCCGTTATCGGTGTCTACGCAAGATCAACTGCGGCAGACCATTGAACAGTGGCATATACTGGTTCGTGATTTTCATATCGCTCGGGGCATATTCCAACCCCTGAAAGAGGATGAGATCAAGCGTTTGGACCTGACGGATGAGTTGTTAAAGCAAGAGGACATCAGCATTGATGATGCGCAAGTTTTTGCCAATATTTATCGCATCCAGCAGAAAAAGACAAACGCTTTGAGTACATTATTGTTGCTGGCCATATCACTTATTGTCTTCGTAATGGTCTGGCGCTTCTCCCGCCTTACCGGCATTCTGCTAATTGTGCCGATTCTAATTTTGCATGAACTCGGACATTATCTGACCATGCGTGCTTTTAAGTATCGCAATTTGAATGTGTTTTTTATCCCCCTGCTTGGTGCAGCGGTGAGCGGGCAGCATTATAATGTGCCGGGATGGAAGAGAGCCATTGTATCTTTAGCTGGTCCCGTCCCGGGGATATTAATTGGGACTATCTTAGGAATTGTCGGGGCAGTCCTCGGCATAAAACCATTGCTGGCGCCAGCGTTGATGCTGCTTGTGATAAATGGGTTCAACCTCCTTCCAATTATGCCTTTAGATGGCGGCTGGTTGTTTCATACAGTGCTCTTTTCTCGCCATCCATATTTGGATACTGCCTTTCGAGCATTGGCAGTTTTCGGGTTATTTCTTCTTGGCATAGGTACTGGTGACAAGATACTCACAGCCATATGCATCCCCATGGCAATGGCTCTTCCGACCTCTTGGCGGCAGGCCTCTATAGCGTATCGTCTGCGCAAGAGCGGGTTCAACAGTGATTCAGCTGATGAGGCCACCATTCCGATCGAGACAGCCAAAACAATTTTGCGCCTGGTTCGTGAAAAACAGCCTAAGCAGCAGGCGCCTGGATTGTTGGCACAGCAAGTATTGGGTATTTTCCAGACTCTCAACACACGCCCTCCAAAGATATTGGCTTCCATAGGACTTCTTACAGCGTACTTGGGTGCGCTATTTATTGCGTTTGTTGTAGCCGGTTTTCTTTTCCTTGTCTCGTCAGGGAATATGAAAGATATGCTTGGCATGCTCGAAAAAGGAGGCAAATATGAATATAGACAAGGCTCCACACAGCAACATATTCAAAGTAATTACTCAGCAGTTCCAAACGCAGCGCGGACTACGATAATCGCTATTTGCAAGAATGATAGTGAAGCGGGCGCGCTATACAAAGAGTTTTCTGGAAAACTACCTGCAACGGCATCACTTAGACTCTTTGGGCAAAGCCTGCTGCTCTCGCTGCCGGAGGACGCAGCTTCGGATCGTAAAAGACTGGTCAAAGCATTGGAACCTAAGGTTAAGCGTATTCTTGTAGACAGGGAAGGAAATCGCCTCAGCGTATCATTTACTTGCCTTTTATCATCGAAGAAGATGTCGAAGCAGTGTGAGCAGGAGTTTGACGGCTGTTTTCCTTACAGTGATTCTGAATATCTGTATCTATCCACTGACTCACTTGTTCAACCCTGGACGAGTGCATGGAAACAGCTTTCACCTGAGCAGAGATCCAAGTTTACTTGTGCTCGAATCACCTATTACAGACTGCAGAACTTATATACTGAAGCTTATCAAACACCTGATGTAAAAAAAGCTCAGCAGCATATAACTCAGCTTCGAGAAAAGGGCGATGTTGAAGAGGCTTCTCGCTTAAATAAGAATATTACAAAGACGGTGCGGGCAGAAGAAGAGCGCCTGCTGAAAGATATCTGTTCTGAGGCAACCACCGACACGAGTGTTGTCGACCTGTGGAAGAAGATCCGTGATTTCGATGTGAAGATTGATCAGGTGGATGCTTCAACTGCAAAGAAGATGTTGATGACAAAAGCAACAATAAATTCCAGCCCAAAAGACAAACAGATCAAAGCCTTGATTGACCAGGGTAACTCTATTACAAAAATGCTTGAGGAACGTTTGGGTGCACGTCCAAACAGCAAAGGCAACCCTGAAAACATTAAGAGCGGCTATGCGCGGAGTGAAGGCCGGATGGTCTTAGTGCAAATTTATAGCTTTAGCGATATCTCGAGAGGTCTTCCACTTATCGCAGAGTGGTTATGCCAACAGGGTAGTGTCAAAGTTCGTTACGATATCAATTCCCTGGGATCTGCAGACTAGAATTGGGCCGGTGTGCAGGTGGTCTCGCAGCCGGTCCCATAGAACTACAGCTCAAGGCCGTTTTTGCTCAAGCATCCACTGCCAAAATTCATCACTCTCATAAGTGGCTGTCCATGAGTCATGTTCGATGCCGGGATATATAGTAAGCTTTGGGCTTCCGCCTGCTGATCGCACTGCATCAACCATCTCCTGGGACTTTTCAATTGGGACAGTCGGGTCTTTGTCGCCATGAAAGACCCACACAGGGATATTTTTGATAATGCCGGCACTTGCAGGGTCGCCCCCGCCGCATATGGGCGCTATGGCAGCCAGCCTGTTTGGGATTTTGGCTGCAAGATGCCATGTGCCGTAACCACCCATGCTTATCCCAGTCAGATATATACGGTTCTTGTCCACATTGTAATTTGAAACAGTCTCATCTATCAGTTTTATGGTTTTGTCGGCCTCGTTGTTCCACCAACAATCTTCCGGACAAAGTGGAGCCAGGATAATGAAAGGAAATTGCTTGCCCTGCGCAGCCAGTTTTGTCGGACCATGCACTTTCAGTTTTTCGAGGTCGTCACCTCTCTCACCGGCTCCGTGAAGAAAGACTACCAGCGGCCAGAGTTTGCCTTTTCCCACTTCATAACCTTGAGGCAAGATGAGACTGTATTTCAACTGAGATTTATTCATGTATATGGCCTATGACTTCCTATAGATATATAAAGCGCTGCCCGGTTTTTCGCTGATCTCTATCGTCAGCCCGTCTTGCGCAAGCTCGCTTCCCTTTGCCTGGATCGTGCCGGTTCCATCAGCCGGGTGCAGTTCATAGATCGCATCAGCATCCAATCCATGCAGCGGCGCGATCATGCTGGTGAAGGGACTCTTCGGTCTGCGCATTGCCAATACCATACCTTCGCCCAAATCCGGCCTGTCATACTGCCATGCAGCCCATATGTCATCTGCCAGGCTGTATGACAACAGAGGATAGAAATCGCCATAAAAATATTTGCGCACCTCAAACTCTTCGTTCATAGACCTCTTCACCCAATCGACCGGGAGTCGGGGTGATGGGTTAAAGCCGTATGTATTCAGATTCATAACGATTCCTGGCCCGAGCGCACTTCTGAGAGCGTATGTGTCAGGTTCTTCGATGCGATTATAGCAGCCCGTGCTCAGAGGGACCCATGGCGCAAGACCCTGCGTTTGACCCTGCATGCCGATCGGGTCGAAGTCCGATGCACACTGATAATCACTGCGCCATAGAGGTATGCTGCGCGATATAGTCTCCAGATCGATCCTGCGTCCACCGCTGGCGCAGTTGTCTATAACCAGGTTCGGAATTCTTGCTCTCAGCTCATCCCAGAATGCGTATAGCCCCTCTATGTGGCGTATTTCGCTCATCCCGACTCTGTCCGGCGCATCAGCTTTTTCCCAGTATGGAGACGGGTCGAAGTTGAAGTCCTGCCTGTAGCAAGTGACCCTGCCCTCGACTAGAATACCTAGAACCAAATCGGTCAATGCCTGTCGCGCTTCAGGCATGCCCAGGTTGAAGAGGTAGTTGTCGCCATCCGGTCCCAGGAGCCACTCGGGATGCTCACATACCAAATGGGTGTCTTTGTAGACTCTTTCAGGTTCCATCCACAGCACGAACCCGTATCCCATCTCTTTATAAGCTTTGCCGACGGGAGCCAGGCCATTGGGGTAGATAGCCTTGTTTGGCCACCAACTTCCCACCTGTGTACCCCAGTCTCCTATTTGTTCCCACCAAACATCGAGTGTGGTCGAGTTCTCATCATATACGCCGTTGCCATGCCATCCGGCATCGATCCAGATATACTCCAGGGGGATATTGTTGTCTTTCCACCATCGAGCCTTGGCGATTTGCACCTCTTCCTTGTTCTTTCCCCAAAACGCGTCACAAATCGGTGCCTGCAACACTTTGTCATCATAATAGGGAGTGTGATGAGTAAGTATGAACTGCCGCAGCATGTTATGAGCGCCCGTCCGGTCATCTTCCCAAAACAGCAGTAGAATTCGAGGCGTCCTGATTTCCTCACCAGGCATGAGCCTCAGATGGGTCTTCTTCATTCCTGCGCTGAGGTTAATGTGGGTGTCGTCCTCACCGCGAGAGATATCGGCTTTCCAAGCACCGGTCCAGCCTATTGCTCCGATTACGCCTTCGCTGCCCATCTCCAGGTTAAAGAACGGCAGCGTGCAGTCGGATGATCTGCCGCACTGCGGAGCCAGATGCAGTGGATATATTATTCCTATCTTGCTTTCGAGCGGCTCGAAGTCGTCGATTTTGCAGTCGCTGCCCTTTGCATGGTGGACTATCGCGGGCTGGTCCTTTCCAATCTCCAGGTCAGTATCCAGCGGCAGAATGTCGTCAATTATCGGCGAAGGCGCACTGCCGTTATTTTTGAAGTACATGACCCACTCGACAGCCGGAAAGTTATCGAATGTGGTTGCTTCGCACCTGCATTCGAGTTTTGTTTCTGGGTCGCTGAGAGTGAGAATCTGCCGAGACAACCCCTCCTCAGACTTTCCAGTGTTCCATCTCGACTTCCAACTCTTCAGGAAAATCGCCGACTTGCCATCGTTGTAATTAAATGAAAACGGAAACATGATGTCTTTGGATTTGAAATGTTCTTCAAACCAGGCTTTGGCTTTTTGCTGCTCTTGCTCGGTCATTGTCAATAACCCCTGTCTCTCCGGTAAATATTAATCATTTGTCCGCCGGTCAGGAATGCGTCCAGATTGTGCTTTAGAATTTTAATTGCTCGCTCGCCGTAACGTGCGCTGGATGCGCCAGTGTGCGGCGTGATTATTGTGTTTGGCATATCCCAGATCGGGCTGGTCGGCGGGAGCGGCTCAGTTGGAAATACATCCAGCCCCGCTCCGCCCAGTCTGCCGCTTGCAAGAGCCTTGCCCAGCGCATCATGGTCGACCATTGCTCCCCGAGCCACATTTATCAGATAAGCTCCCTGTTTCATCATATCGATCTGATCTTGACCGATTAGAGCGCTGGTCTCCGATGTGAGGGGCACAGTGATCACCAGATAGTCGGATATTGGGAGAATCTTATCGAGCTGGTCAGCACAGTAGAGTTCATCCACATTCGGCAGATTGCCCTGCACTGTCCGTTTCGTCCCGACAACATGCATCCCAAAAGCCTTTGCCAGCCGCGCGATATTGAGCCCTATCTTGCCGAGGCCGATTATGCCGATGGTCTTGTCGTACAGCTCCGTGCTGGTGGCTGCAAGCTCTGTGCGGTCAAAGTTATGGGCGGATTGAAGTCTGGCTGCCACATCGAATCTGCGTGCCAGAGCCAGCATCATCCCAAGCACATGCTCTGCGACCACTGTCGTATGAATCCCGCTCAAAGTGGTCAGGATAACATCACTCTCAATAAGTTCGGGGAAGAGTGTATGGTCAATCCCTGCGCTTCCGAACTGGATCCACTTAAGCTTCTTTGCTTCAGCGAACACCGAGGGGATGATTTTCCAGCCGATCATTACATCTGCGTTTGTGATCTCGCGTTTGATCGTGTCTAAATCATTGCAGACTACAAGTTTATGTCCGCTCAGAATATTTTTGATTATTGATATATAATCATCAATGATTTCATTTGATTCCAGGTGATATGCTCGCCAAATTACAAACTTCACAACTCTTCCTCTTCGTTTATTTCACGGATCTTATACTTGGACGCCGCCACTCTATCCGGCAGCACAGCGACTGTTCGTGCCCCTGAGATTACAAGTTTTTCCAGATAATTGGTCCGTCTGCCTATGAGCAGGATTACGTCCTCCGGCTCCCTGCCGCGCAGCCATGCAGCAGCCATTTCTGCCATCTCTTCCAAACTAGTGGCGTCCGTCAGTTTGGATTTCCGCAGGTCGAGCGCAAGTTTTTGGGTAGTGGTGAGCACGGGTGCATCAGGTTCCGTACCAAGTGCGATGGTGCCGACATCGACTGTCGCGGCATCGGGGTCGTTCTCTATTTCGGCAAGGGTGGGATCGATCTGGTTGAACAGCTCTTCAAACTTATCAGTAGGAAATATTACCGTGACCTGACCCGGACCGGAATATTGCGCGGCAGTCTTCAGCAGCTTTGCGCAACCGAAGTCAGCGGCAAATACAAGAGGCTTGCCCGGCGCGGCACGCATGACGGCCTTATAGTAGTCCGCATCTTCGTCTTTGCCTCTGATATCCAGCAGCAGGCCGTCTGCACCTTCGGCCAGCGCCTGATCTATCTCACCCTCGTTCTTGATGTAGGCGAATACGTTGACTGTGTGACCTGTCTGGGTGCGAGCGGGAATATGCTCCGAAGCGATAAAAATCTTGGATGCTGTGTGCCGCTGTTCCTCCATATTTTGATAGTAGATGAGTGTCTGCGGGTCGGGGTCGATATAGACGATGCCGTTGTTGCCGTCCAGAATGACTATATCGCCCGCCGACACCGATGCCATAATACCTTCTACACCGGTTACGGACGGCACCTCGGGGTTTAGGCCGGGGATGTTCAGGTCCTGCTCCGCGGCGATCCCGATAGTGCTGATCCCCGGGATGTGCAGCGATATACCCATCACCAGGTTATCGCATATGATAACCGCTTCAGGATAATCCTGCGGCGACAATCCACGTTTGAGCGCACGCACTCCATCTTCCAATATGGTGGGAGCCACGCCGTTTATGCCGTTTTTTGTGTCGACTAGAGCCGCCACCGCGATAGCGACTCCGTCCTTCCGAGCCTTACCATGAATAGTAATCATCTCTGCGCACTGCCAACTTATCACAGATTAGTGAGAACCACTTCAGATTACTTTAGTCAACTATTCCTCGGTTTCCTTGTCAGGCTCGAATTTGTTGGGCATTACTTCCACTTCCGTTTCAACTGGCACATCATCAGAGGCCAGGTGCCCCATCTCATGCACTCTTTCTTCCACGATCTCGTCCATATTGTCCGTGGCAAAGGTCGTGCTTCCGCCTTCATATCCGTGTTCATAATCTTCTGGCTGAAAGTCCTGATCGATCATGTCCCAGTCTTCATCAGTGTCTTCCTTGTTGAAAGCCGGGCCGATCTCGCCAGTTTTCTTACGCTTCGGATGCGGAAATGTGAGCACATCATTGATGTCCAGCTCTTCGTCAATCTCGACATCCGGCTCAAACGCATCGACATCGCCTGCATAATGCGCTCTGCGCTCATCGTGCTTGTTTATTATATCTTCAGGATTGTGTATCCTGTCTGTTTCGTCTCGCGTTCTGTCTTCTCTCATCATAAACACTTCCTATAAAGCTGAGATTTGAGAGATAAGAGTCCGAAATCACCACTTCCTCTACAATAAAATTACCCTTTGACACGTGATAACGAAACTGAAAAGGGTAGGAAATGAGGGATTATTGGATAGGGGCCATTAAAAACCCGAGTTTAGTTTCTGCATAAACAGGGAATATATAACTTGACAACAATGCACTCAAGTAGTATGGTGTATACAGTCTAAAGTAAGCAGCGGTTTTCCGCTCCTATAACACTGACCGAGTGGTTATGTGTAAGGGCTTTTGCCCTCCACTCTCAGCTATTCAAGGAGAACGAACAATGAGGTTGGATAAGCTCACGATCAAAGCTCAAGATGCACTTCAGGATGCGCAGCACATTGCGACCGAAAGCGGTCAACAGCAGATAGAGCCCGAGCACCTGCTTCTGGCTCTGCTTGGGCAGGAGGGCGGCATTGTCGGTCCCATAATGGAGAAGCTGGGCGTAAATCCACAGAGCCTTGCGTCTCGTGTCCAGCAGGAGATAGACAAGATGCCCAAAGTGACGGGTGCGGTTGCCGGTTCGCAAATTGGTCCGCGCCTGCAGCGTGTCCTTGAGACCTCATTTCAAGAAGCCGAACGCCTCAAAGACGAATATATAAGCACGGAACACCTTCTTATCGGAATTGCTTCGGAGACGACCGGCAAGGCGTCGCAGATACTCAACTCGGTCGGCGCGACACGTGACGCCATCTATCAGGCAATGGCCGAGGTCCGCGGTACCCAGCGCGTCACTGACCAGAACCCCGAAGATAAATATCAGGCTTTGGAGCGATATGGCCGCGACCTCACTGAGGAGGCTCGTAAAGGTAAGCTCGATCCAGTAATCGGCAGAGATGAAGAAATTCGCCGAGTCATTCAGGTCCTAAGCCGCAGGACAAAGAACAACCCTGTCCTGATCGGCGAGCCGGGCACGGGCAAGACTGCGATTGTTGAGGGGCTTGCCCAGCGTATTGTTAACGGCGATGTTCCAGAGTCGCTAAAAAACAAGAAAGTAGTGGCACTGGACCTCGGTGGGCTGGTCGCGGGGACAAAATATCGAGGTGAGTTCGAGGACAGGCTCAAAGCGGTCCTAAAAGAGATCAAAGAGGCCGAGGGTGAGATAATCCTGTTTATAGACGAGCTTCATACTATTGTGGGTGCTGGTGCGGCTGAGGGTGCAGTCGATGCTGCGAACCTGCTCAAGCCTATGCTTGCAAGGGGTGAGTTGAAGTGTGTCGGTGCTACCACTCTTGACGAATACCGCAAGCACATCGAAAAGGATGCGGCACTTGAGAGACGTTTCCAACCGGTGATGGTGAATCCGCCGAGTGTGGAAGACACAATCGCCATACTGCGCGGCCTCAAGGAGAAATATGAAGCCCACCATGGCGTGCGAATCAAAGACTCCGCTCTGGTTGCGGCTGCGGTGCTGTCTGATCGATATATTTCCGACCGTTTTCTGCCGGATAAGGCTATAGACCTGATAGACGAGGCAGCTTCCCGTTTGAGGATTGAGATCGATAGCATGCCCAGCGAGATAGACACGGTAGAGCGCCGGATCAGACAGCTCGAGATCGAGCGTGAAGCTCTCAAAAAAGAGACGGACGCTCCGTCGAAGAAACGACTTGATAAACTTGAAAAGGAGCTTGCCGACCTGCGCGAGAGTGCGGGTGAAATGAAGGCACACTGGCAGAACGAGAAGGATGCCATCACCAAGATTCGCGAGGTCAAGGCCAAGATAGAAGAGGCCAAGCAGTCCGAACTGACTGCCGAGCGTGCAGGCGATCTTACCAAGGCTGCAGAGCTTCGCCACGGCACAATTCCCGGCCTTGAGCACGAGCTTGCCGAACTTGATACCAAGCTCGCAGGGCTTCAAAAAGACCGCAAGATGCTCAAGGAAGAGGTTGATGAAGAGGACGTAGCTGAAGTCGTGAGCAAGTGGACAGGGGTTCCTGTCACCCGAATGATGGAGGGCGAGATCGAAAAACTCGTTCACATGGAGCAGCGGCTGCAAGATAGAGTTGTCGGCCAGGAGATGGCGATTGTAGCCATATCGAATGCTGTCCGCCGTGCGAGAACCGGCCTGCAGGACCCGAACCGTCCTATCGGCAGTTTTATCTTCATGGGTCCGACAGGTGTCGGCAAGACTGAGCTTGCGCGGGCGCTGGCCGAGTTCCTGTTTGATGACGAGCGTGCTATGATCCGAATAGATATGTCCGAGTTTATGGAGAAACACTCGGTGGCTCGACTGATCGGGGCTCCTCCCGGATACGTGGGCTATGAAGAGGGCGGATATCTGACCGAGCATGTCAGACGCCGCCCGTACAGTGTTATATTGTTCGATGAGATCGAGAAGGCTCATCAGGATGTATTCAATATCCTTTTGCAGATATTGGAGGATGGTCGTTTGACTGATGGCCAAGGCCGAACGGTGGATTTCAAGAACACTGTGATAATCATGACCAGCAACATCGGCTCGGATGCGATCCGTGAACATGGCGTGTTGGGTTTCAAAGGCGGGATTGATCAGAAAACGGCTGATGATGAGATCAAACGCACTGTGATGGATGCCCTGAAAGCGCACTTCAGGCCGGAGTTCTTGAACCGTGTCGATGAGATTATCGTGTTCAATACTCTAAGCGAGGAAGACATCAAGAAGATAGTTGATATTCAGATCGCTCTGCTCAAAAAGCGCTTGGCCGACAGGCATCTCGATATAGAGTTGACGGGTGGGGCAAAGGATGTCCTTGCAAAGGAGGGCTACGATCCCGTATACGGTGCGCGGCCACTCAAGCGCGCGATTCAGCGTGAGATTCAAGATAAGCTCGCTATGGAGCTTCTGGAAGGCAAGTTCAAGGAGGGCGACCGCATCACAGTCGATGCGAACGATAAAGGCGAGATAGTCTTTGAGCATGCCGCCAACAAATAGCGAATTCTGAGTTACACCACTTATGCTGGGCCAGGATTTTTGAATCCTGGCCCTTATGGCACATGAAGGGTTCATGCAACCACGCAGTGAAATACCTCATAGTGAATCGATCAATGTCTCTACTGAGGTATTTCATATGGCTGCTCAATCTAAAGCATGGAACTGGACCAAAGTAACAGATGACATCTGGACGAAGCCCTCAGAGGATGTTTACTATTATGTGAACCGCTGGCGGAGCATGGGTTTTAACAAATTTTTGGACCTTGGATGTGGTTTGGGGCGTCACTCGATTCTGTTTGCGGAAAGTGGTTTTGAGACCGATGCATTCGATCTGTCGCAGGATGGGCTTGACATCCTGAATGAAAAGGCGAGTGAACGGGGACTGAGCATTAAAATCGCGAAAGGCGATATAAACAGCCTCCCGTACAATTCCGATACCTTTGACTGCCTGCTTGCATACCATGTCATCTCGCATACGGACTCGCAAGGGATTGCCGGAATCGTTGGTGAGATAGGTCGCGTAATCAAGAATGGCGGCGAGTTCTTTGTCACTCTCTGCTCAAAAAACAGCCCGTCTTTTCTTACTGGAAAATATCCCAAGATCGATGAGAATACGATCATAAAAACGAAAGAGCCAGAGGTCGGAATACCACATCTTTATGCGGATGCGGATGGCATCCGACAGATCTTCCATGCTTTTGAGATTATCAAGCTTCGGCAAGTTCAGGACTTTTTTGATAACACTTCCAGTTGGCACTATTTTGTGCATGCAAAAAAACCGTATTAATTTGGGCTGGATATCCGATCCAGCCCGACAAAAAGTCGCGATTTCCAATCGCAGCGCTTACTGCGCTATCTCGATACGGTCTCTACGTCGCTTAAGACGCTCCAGTATGATAGGTGTACTTACTGGTATTGCAGCAGCTACAGTACGGATCATTGATTCAGCGGCAAACCTTTGTATACTTGACGGACCTGAGTGCGGTATTGATGAAAAGCTGATACTCACCAATAAATAGTGCACAAAAAGACCGATCAAAGACGATATAAGCTTTATTTGCCAGCTTGGCGAACGAGTGAAAAGCACTGCTATCAATCCAACAATCAGTGAATTGCAAATCACCAGACCAATGCCGAGATGATCCGGCACAAAATGAAAGACAATCGTGTATTGTGTCAGCAGAAAAAGCGCTGCTTGAGATCCATTCCCGTAATCATGCAGTGCAAATACTCGCATCGCAAATAAGACGAACAGAACGCTTTCTCCAAGCCAGATGCAAAGAAATGCATATTGGACAGGGTTTGAGCTGTCATAGCGGTGCAAATTGGGTGCGTTAATTGCCACATAAACGGAACTGCAAAGCACCATCAAGCATAATATAAGGCTTACCGGCCTCCACTTAGGCATTTTCCAGAGAACAAGGAGCATTATTACGACAATTGGAATATTCTGCAGTGCATTGGACATTATTCCATTTGTTGCAATGTCCATTTTCCAAGCTCTGAGCAGGAGTGAAATAAGTGGTACGTTCATCACAAAAGCCCCTGCCAGCCAGGTTGCCAGCCATATAGGACGGCGACCTGTCAGCAGTTCTCTCAGGCTTCCCGCCAACATAACACTGCCGAACAATAATCCGACCAGCCAATGGGGCGGCTTATCTACACTGCAAAGGACGGCTGAAAGCAATCCCCAAGCCAGGAACGGCACAGCAGCCATCAGTGCCGACTGCCAGGTAGCCGAGTTATGTACTGGCGCAAACCTTGCCGCCACATCTTCCGGCGAGCCCAATCTTTTTTCGGCCTCATCTGCCGCTTCAGCAGTGCTCATACCGGAGGCAACCAACTCATCACGCAGATCAAAATAGTGAGACTTTAGCTCCCGCATTACAAGGTTTTTTTCAGCAGAAGGTATATCTAGCAGCTTTTCGACTCTCGTAAGAAAATGCATCAGCTCCTCCTTATGATTCCTGCGCAAGTCCGAGCACACGGTTTACATTACTCTGAAACTCCTGCCACTGTTTCAGTTTGTGGGATAGTTCCATCTTGCCGCGTTCGGTAATGGCGTACATCTTGCGTTCGCGCCCACCAGACGAACTTTCCCAACAGCCTTCGATCAGACCGTCCTTTTCGAGCTGATGCAGGTGCGGGTAGAGCGTTCCCTCTCGCATTTGAAAATATCCTTCGCTCATCTGTTCGAGCTGTTTTACTATTCGATATCCATGCATAGGTTCGATCGCCAAGCACGATAATATCAATACCAGCGCGTTTCCCTTCACCAATTCCGTTGGAGCAGGCATATTATACCTCCTATGAAGATACATTGGATTTAGATGTATTATATCATCATACAGCAGTTTGTCAACTTCTATTTGCGACATCGCAAAAAAATTTGCGTTCAAACTCGAGCCATTTTCATACTATCTTGTGCATTACCAGAGTTGATGTAAAAGACAGAACGATTACATAAAAAGGACTTGTTCAGTCTAGTGTTTAATTACAAAAGTACAAATCCAAGAGGGGAAATCTCATTGAAATCTAAGCGCAGACGCAAATTTCCATGGTGGGTGCTTATTGTAATTGCGATAATAGTCCTCGTCGTCAATGCGGCGATTCCCAGGCCGTTTGCGGTCAAGACCGTGCCGGTGACTGAAGGAGTTCTGACACTGAATCTTTCCAGCACTGGTGTCGTCGAGGGCGAGCTTTCTGATATCAGTCCAAGAGTGACTGCCAGGATAGTGAAGCTATATGCTCAGGAGGGCAACCATGTCCGCAAAGGCCAGACGCTGGTCCAGCTTGAGGATAGTGATCTGCTGGCGGCTGTGGACAGTGCACGAGCAGCCGCTGCGGCAGCCGACCGGGATGTAGAAGCCGCCGAAGATTCAGCAAAGGCTGATTCCGGGCAATTATCCGCCGCAGTCGACCGTGCACGCGCATCTCTTAATGCTGCAAGGCACAATCTCCGTGACTTGGAAGCAGGTTCGCGTTCTGAGGATATAGCGGCTCAGCGTGCAGTCCTGGCGCAAACAAAGGCAAATGCGATTGATGCAAAGCAGAAATATCAACGGGCAGAAGCGCTCTTCAAAGGCGGGGCAATCTCAGCTCAGGAGCGCGACAGTGCCAAGGCAAGCAACGATGCAGCGCAGGCTGCAGTCGATTCTGCTCAGCAGCAACTCAACAGGCTCATCGCAGGTCCTCGCAAAGAGACTGTTGACGCATCCCGCGCTCAGGTTAGGGAGGCTGAAGCAGCGCTTCGAGAGGCTCAGGCTTCAATGCATAGGGCTTCGGCAAGCAAGCGTCAGGTCCAGGCCGCTCGTGCTCGTGCAGTCGAAGCACAGGCGGCGCTTGCCAATGCCCAGTCACAGTTATCATTTACAACCATCACCAGCCCTGTTACGGGCATAGTCGCTCGAAAGCATAAAGAGGTCGGCGAGACATCTATGCCTCTCGACCCAATATACACGGTTTCGGCTCTCGACAAAATATGGGTGACTGCTGAAGTCGACGAAGAAGACGCTGCCGCAGTGGCTCTAGGCCAAAAGGTAGATATAACTCTGGATGCATATCCCGGCAGAAAGATTTCAGGCAGTGTAATTATGGTCTCTCGTATTGCCGAGCCTAAAGATGTCGGTCGGGTGCGGGCGAAGATAGTCCGTGCGAAGATTCGTATTGACGATAAGAGTATTACGCTTCGACCAGGCATGGAGGTCGATATCAACGGCTCCATACCAACAGGTGGGCGAATGCTGCTTGTTCCGAACGATGCCGTGATGCACGACGGCGACAAAGACATTGTCTATGTAATAAGGGGCAAAAAGGCGCACCGCGTGGAGGTGAGGGTCGGCCAGTCCAACTTCGATTTCACCCAGATTCTCTCAGGTCTCAAAAATAGTGACAGAGTGGCAGTCACGGAACTAGACAAACTCTCAGACGGCATTGAGGTCAAAGTGGTTAAGTGAACACAAACAATACTCTGCTTCAACTAGAGAATGCGGCCAAAACATATGGCACGGGCGAGGTAAGTGTGCACGCGCTCAAGCCGACTACATTTTCGGTGATGCAGGGCGAGTTTCTGGTAGTGCTGGGTCCGAGCGGATCGGGCAAGACGACTATGCTCAACATCATCGGTGGCATCGATACACCGACTGAAGGGCAAGTTATATTCGATGGTCAGGACTTGGCCTTGATGACGGACGACGAACTCACCGATTATCGCCGTTACAGTGTCGGGTTCGTGTTTCAGTTCTTTAACCTGGTTCCCACCCTCACAGCTCGTGAAAATGTCGATCTTGTGGCAGAGTTGGTTGCCAATCCTCTAGGCTCAACGGAGGTGCTGGAGTCTGTGGGGCTGGGCGACAGAGCCGATCATTTTCCGAGTGAACTTTCGGGAGGCGAGCAGCAAAGGGTCGCGATAGCCCGCGCGCTGGTCAAGCGGCCTGTGATACTGCTTGCCGACGAGCCTACAGGCAACCTCGACTTCGAGACGGGCATTAAAGTGCTCAAGGTGCTCTCGGACCTCACCACGTCAGGCAACATCACAGTCTTGATGGTCACCCACAACTCCGCCCTAGCTCCTATAGCCAACCGAGTGGTGCGTATGCGCAGCGGTGAGATTGTAAGTGTTGAGGTTAATGCAACTCCGCGGGACCCCGGTGAACTGCAGTGGTAGGCTCGAAACTCAACCTAAAGCTCCTGCGCGACCTGCGGTCTTCGCCGTGGATGTTTCTGGGGATAGTCCTGCTGGCGGCGGTGGGGATCACACTATTCGGCACGGCTTATGAGTTATACCTAAACCTCGGCAGGTCATATGAGCTTTCGTATGAAAAGCTCAAACTGGCCGATTTCAGCATCCAGATGCAGAGCGCACCGGACGACATTGTGAATAACCTCAGGCGGATTCCCGGCGTGAGGGATGTTCAGGGTCGCACTGTCCAAGAGATCGAGATAGACCAGCCGCTTTCGTCGAGCAAAAAGGTGATCGGGCGAATAATCGGCCTGCCCGATTACGGCAAGCCCGCGATAAATCAGTTGAAGCTCATTTCCGGCACTTATCCGCGGGCAGGCAACTCCCATGAAGTGCTCATGGAGGCCGGGTTTGCCGAGTATCATCACTACAAGCCCGGCGACACGATCAATATCGTGGTTATGGACGAGAAGATTCACTTCAAGATAGTCGGGGTAGTCCAGAGTCCTGAGTATATCTATGTTGTCCGCAGCAGCGAGGACTCTTTTTCCAATTCACGCACATTCGGTGTGATGTGGGCACGCACGGCCACGGTTGATGAGCTTTTCGGCACTGACGGTTCGATCAACGATGTCCAGGTTTTGATGGCTCCCGACGGCAATAGACGCACTGCCATGCGCATTGCCGAACGCATAATGCAGCCTTATGGTGCGGACGAAGTGGTCACCCGTGAAAAACAGCCCAGCGTCGAGTTTCTCCGTCTCGACCTGCAGGGAATGCAGACTCTTGCTGTTTTCTTCCCGATACTGTTTTTGACCATATCCAGCCTGAGCATATATAACATGCTCGGCAGGATGGTACATGCCCAGCGCGGCCAGATTGGTTTTTTGCGTGCGGTTGGGTTTTCAAAATCTGCAATAGCCGTGCACTATGCGCAATTCTCACTGATAATAGGCATTCTCAGCGGGCTGATAGGCAGTCTTGCCGGCCACTATTTCGGCATCCTGACCACGAGGTTCTATACCGGTTTCATCCAGGTGCCGTATATAGATGCCAGCCCGCGTTGGGGTATAGTCGCAGCGGGCTTTATCTCGACATGCCTGGTCATGCTGATTGCGGGAATACTTCCTGCAGTTCATGCGGCGAACCTTGCGCCTGCAGATGCGATAGGCATAGAACTCCCTTCAGGTGGACGGAAGCCGATATTTGAGAAAATCCTGCCGTTCTTGCGCTTGTTGTCACTTATGATGCGGCTGCCGATGCGCAACTTTATCAGAAACCCGCGCAGAACTTTTTCCACTGTGGCGGGGGTTGCTTCGGCGCTTACTCTGGTGCTCGTTGCTGCTTCCATGCTCGACTCCAGCGTGGCTGCAATAGACTTCTATTTCAAACACAGCATGCACTACAGCGCAATGGCGTCATATCTCAACGCCCAGAGCGAATCGACTATCAGCCAAATCGCCACATGGAAAGGCGTCAGACGGGTTGAGCCTGCGCTGATCGTTTCTGGTAAGTTTGTTAAGGGAGACGCCTCAAAAACTGTCCTCATATACGGCCTGCGTAAGGGCGACAGACTTTTCTCCCTTACCGACTTGGATATGCAGCCCATCCAGGTTCCAAGCAATGGCCTGATGCTCGCCAATTCGACCGCAAACAGGCTCGGCTTGTGGAAAGGCGGCAGAGTCCATTTGACCCTGCCTGAAAAGACCATGCCCGAGCTTGCAGAGCTGGCCGACAACAAACAGACGTCACTCGCTCAGTCATTGATGCTGGGTTATCCTGTGAGCTGGTTGAATCTGGAGTCCTACAGCGACAGCGTGCTCAAGCCAAGCCGGTCGCTGCTGGAGGTGGATATGGATCGTCTGGTCCCGATAGACTCGATTGCGTATGAGCCGGTCGGGGATGCTGCATATGCGTCAATCAATCAGGTCAGGCGGTGGTTTGCCGGCGCAATGGAACTGCCTCCAAATGCGGTCAATACGGTAGCAATAGACGCCGACCCGAAGTATATGAACGCAATAAAGCACAAGCTATATAACATGCACGACATAGCTGCCGTTATAGTCACCAAGGAGATATACGACGAGATAGCAGAGATGATGAAGTCATCGCGTGTGTTTTTCTATATCATGCTCTCATTTTCCATAGCGCTTGCCGGGATCATTATGTTCAACTCGACCCTGATGAATGTCATTGAGCGCACGCGTGAGATCGCCACATTGCGCACGGTTGGGATCAGTGCCGGGTCAATAGGATTAATGATATTGCTGGAAAACCTGCTGGCATTTATGTGCGGTGTCATTGTCGGGCTGCCCTTTGGGACATGGCTGGCGGGTGTTTTCGTGCACATGTATGACAGCGAGTCATTCAGCCTTCAGATGGTGATTTTTACCAGGACATATGTGATAGCCGTCTTGTGCATTCTCATAACAGTGCTGATTGCACAGGTACCTGGACTGCGTTATATACGCAAGATCGAGCTTGCCCGTGCGACTAAGGACATAGGATAAGTTTACATTCCCTGCGGCTGCTCATAATCATCAGGCGGCTGATTTCTCGGAGGTCGCGGCTGCTGCATCGGCCTACCCGGAGGCGGGGGTGTCGCAGCCGGTGGGGTGACGGCGGGCGGTTTGATTGTAGGTGCCGGTGTTCTGGTCTGATATGTTGTTGGAGCAGGGGCTTGGGTCTTCGCGAAAACCACGAAGTATGCGATCACCAAAACAACGATTACACCCACAGCCACTATCACGGCGGATAATTTACGTGATTTTTCTTTTTCTGCAGACCTAGCTTCGTTTTCTTTATCCGAGGCTCGCCTGCTTTTCACTTCCTCCGTAGCTTTTTTTACATCGGCAAGCAGGTCTTCACCTATCTTATCCAGATCTACGCTCAGATTCAGTCTTTTATCATCCGGCATTGTGACTTCAACTCCAGTATATGGGCAATTCGCTACTGCCCAGTGCATCTCTATTCCATGATACCCAAGTTTTCTGATAAGCTCAAGTATCTTGCGACTCTACTTCTTAGACGACCAGCACCAGTTTTTTGCTCCATCGTCCAAGTGTTCAATCTAAATATCCCTCAAGGTGTCTTGCCTGGAGGGAAAATCATTGTCTACAGTTGTGCGTCCAGACGCGAAGTAATGTTGCCTTTGGGCTGCAGGCCGACCATTCTGTCCGCTACCTCGCCTCCCTTGAATATCAGCAGCGTGGGTATGCTTGATACGCCGTATTTGCTGGCGATTGCAGCCTCGTTCTGCACATCCAGCTTAAAGACTTTCATCTTCCCCACGTAGTCCGCTGCAATTTCGTCAATAGTGGGTCCGAGAGCCTTGCAAGGTCCGCACCATTCGGCCCAGAAATCCACCAATACTGGCGTTTCGGACTGAAGAACTTCCTGCTCAAATTTGTCGGCTGTAATTGCCGGTGCTGCTGACATTTTCATTACCTCCTTGAGTCGAATTCCATTGCTGCTCTGTTCAGACGTGCGATGCATCTGTCTTTGCCTAAAACGTGCATCAGTTCAAAGAGACCCGGGCCCCAAGTTCGTCCGGTCACGGCCATGCGGACTGGATGAATAATATGTCCGCCTTCTAGGCCATGCTCTGCTCCGCCCTCGCGGACGGCAGTTCCTATAGATTCCACATCCCACATTTGAACGCATGAGAGCTTATCACTAACCGACTTCAATGCCTGGGGCACACTCTCCTTCGCCAGATGTTTTTTTGCGCCTTTTTCGTCATACCCGAAATCGTCGATATAGAAGTATGAGACCATGTCGACGGCATCCGCCAGTGTGACGAGCCTGTCCTGTATCAGAGCGGTGATGTCCTTTAGGTAAACAACCTCCTCATCAGATGGCGATCCACCTACATATCCAGCTTCCTGAAGCCTGGGCAGTATCATTTCCGCAAGCTCATCAACGTTCAGCATCCGTATATACTCGCCGTTGAGGTCATTGAGCTTGGCAAGATCGAAGATTGCCGGATGATTTACAATACCTTCGAGGTTGAACTTTTCAATCAGCTCAGCGCGGCTATAGAGCTTCTTGTCTTCTCCTGCGCTCCACCCCATGGTCGCCAGGAAGTTTAGCATAGCCTCAGGCAGATAGCCCTGCTCGATATAGTCGATGAATGCCGTGGAGACGCCGCTGCGCTTGGCAAGTCTCTTGCCGGATGTGTCGAGTATTGAGGTCGAATGCACCCACGTCGGCTGCTCCCATCTGAGAGCCTCATACAGTTGAACATGCTTGGGCGCGCTGGATAGCCACTCTTCACCACGGAAGACATGTGTGATCTGCATAAAGTGATCGTCGACTACACAGGCGAAGTGATATGTTGGAAATCCATCAGCTTTAATTATGATGAAATCGTCCTGCAGCGAGTTATCGAACCCGATCCTGCCTCGAACGACATCGTCCAGTTCTGTGCGCCCCTCGAGTTTCATCTTGAACCGGATGACTGGGGTGGGGCACTCTTTTGCGAGTTCCTGCCGTTGGGTATCTGTGAGGTCACGGCATCGTCTGTCATACCCGGTAGGTCTTTTTGCCGCTGTCTGCACCTTGCGCATCTCTTCCAGACGCTCACGCGAGCAGTAGCAATAATACGCTCTGCCCTCATCTACAAGCTGCTGAGCGTATTTGTGATATATATCGAGCCTTTCTGACTGGAAATACGGTCCATAGTTGCCGCCGACCTCCGGTCCCTCGTCCCACTGCATCCCGAGCCACCTCAAGCCGGTCATCATTTCTTCAAGTGAGTTTTCGACATAGCGCGTGCGATCTGTGTCTTCAACACGCAGTATGAATGTTCCATCCGCATGCTTTGCAAAGAGATAGTCGAATACGGCGGTCCTTATATTTCCGATATGCGGCGAACCAGTCGGGCTGGGCGCAAATCTCACTCGTGGTTTACTCAAAACAAATACCTCTCAAAAATAAAACCCGTGGTATTATACCACGGGTCGGTAATCTCAGTCATGGTTTGTTTGGGTACAAGAGGCAACCAAGCTTATGTCATTCCCAGCTTGACTGGGAATCCAGGAACTGGCGCAGCGATGGAAGCAGGGTGTCTGGATTCCCGCTTTCGCGGGAATGACATAGACATATGAGCTTCCCCTTAGTTTTGGTATGCACCTAGTTTGGTTTACAGCCGATCCAGCCGCTCACGAGCCTCCAGGTTATCGGGGTCGATTTCCAGCGCTCGTTTATAGAAGAGAGCTGCCTCATCCGGCACTTTCATCATTTCACAGGCGATTCCCGCATTAATAATTGCCGCGGTATAGTTGGGATTAATGTCCAGTGCCTTTTGGAACTGATCGAAAGCCTTCTGAGGTTCCGCGCATGCCATCAATGCGAGTCCATACCAGTTATGTATGTCGGGATATTTTTCCTCCAGGCTGAGTGCCTGCTCGAAGGCCTCGGCAGCCTCTTTGTAATCACCTCTGCGATACAGCTTTTTGCCGACACCAAAATGGAATGAAATGTCGTCCACGTTTGTAGTCGGCATCTCCTTGAACAGAGTCAATGCGCCTCGATGGTCGTTTTTCTTATGTGCAGAAAGACCATCGCTGTATATCTGGGTGTTGTAGCGGGGTTCCTGTTCGACTGCATGAGCTATATGTTCGGCTCCTGCGTCATACTCACCTATTTCATATGCAAGCACTCCAAGCATCAGCAGAGCCTTTGCATAGTTTGGGTTAAGTTCAAGCGCAGCTTCAAGCTCGACCATAGCTTCATGGATTGCGCCGGACTCGGCTATTATCTCGGCCAGTTGATAGTGCAAATCAGGAAACTTCGGATTGCGGACGATAGCCTCTCTCAGATGCTCCTCAGCTCGCTGACGCGCTCCCCTGCTGAGGTTTTCTTCGGCAAGTCTTGCATGTGCCTGCCCGATATAGAACGCGGCCAGTTTGGCTTCGGGTGCTTTCACAGATGTGTTGGCCAGCACTTCCTCGAACGCCGTTATTGCATCAAGGAGCAGCCCCTGGTCATAAAATTCCAGTCCTTTTTGATATGACTTACTCAGTTCTTGAACTCCCATAATGCTGCAAAGCTCCTGTAGTGTTTGATTGTTACCATACACTATTATTGGCTTTGGCAGCCCTTATCTTACCCCAACAAGCAAAAAGAGGCGGAACCTCTTTTGGTTCCGCCAAGGATAAAAACTTATAGGAAACTACGATTAGGCCTTACCGATCTTGAACATTTTGGTGCCACAGGTCGGACAAATGCCCTGAGTCGCGGGTTTACCGTTCTTCATTGTGACGGCTTTCGCGTCCTTCATCTCTCTCTTTGCCTTACACTTAACGCAATAAGCTTCCATTTGCCAATCACCTTCCTTCTCTTGTTAAGGGAGAATATGACTGCCCCCCTGGCTGTTTTCAACGTCATATGCGAGAAATCCTTCTTGAATAACCTGTATGCGCTCGAAATATTCAAAAAAGGGGCTTTTTTTGTATCTTCTGAGGTTGTAAGTTCCAATTTGGGCTGTTTACAGAGCGATATCGACCCTGACCAGACCAGTGGTTACAGCAATATCGGTTAACCATGTGGTAGTATAACCTGTGGCCACAACTTTGATCTTGTATGTCTGATTTGGTTCGAGCTGATTGATGCAATACGCGCCCATGCCCACGGCATCCGTTTGTGTGCTGCCCACTGAGAGGACATAACTGCGTGCAACTTGTGGGTCGGAGTATGGCGCATATACCGATGATCCATCGTTTTTATAGATAAATATTTGCGCGCCCGAGACAGGCGTTCCATCGTGGCTTATTATGCCCTGAATGGAAGCGTTGACAGGTGCAGGGACACTGGTGGCGCATCCTGACCGTCGATTGTCTCGGTGGAATGTCGGCCATGGATAAAGCGATGAATCTGATGAGTGTGATGCATTAGTTTGGAAGAGGTAGATTCCCTGGTTGCCCGCCACCAAGATTTCAACCAACCCATCATTATCGATATCATCGATTACAGGTGCGCTATGCCCTTCAAATTCAGCTGTGCTTGATTGCGTGCAGCATCCCGCCCAGGCAATAGGGCTGGTACTACCTGCATGGTTTCTTCCGTCTGCGTAGATGGCGTATGCAAAACCATCATCACAGACAGCAACTACGTCTATCTGCCCGTCTCCTGTTATGTCGCCGACGCTTACGGGTGCACCGATGGGATTGTTTTCTTCTGGATCAAGACAAATGCCATCTTCCCAACCAGCGAGCGATTGCCCAAGATAATTGAATGCATAAACATATCCGGTATCCGAACCCACTATCACGTCCAGTTTCCCGTCGCCATCCAGGTCGGCCAATGCTGGTGAGGATTTGACGGCTTTACTTATTTTGATAAGTAATTGAGAGTCTGTGCTCGATAGCAAAATGTGCAAGTTGCCATCACCAGCTCCCCATGCCACGTCATTTTTGCCATCGCCATCTATATCCCCGATGGCTGGAGCTGTTTCGATCTGTCCGCCGCCGGTCTTTGGCCAGCCGTCGAGATAATAACCGCTGCTTGAATAGTTGCCCCATGCGTCTCCCGGAAAACCGAAGATGTTTCCAGGTGTGGTTATAGTGCCTACAATAACGTCGAGAATTCCATTCTCGTCATTATCCATATCTCCCAGTGCACATGTTGAGGAGTGGATCACAGTATTACAATTTCCCGTAAGATTAACCCAAAGGCATGGCGCATCTGTGTCAGCGCTTGCGGTCCAATTTCCGGTTGGATTCCATGACCACACGTAGCACGATTGATCACCGCATACAAACTCCGGGCTTCCATCAAGATTTATGTCTCCGATCGAGCATGCCATATCGAAAAATGAGTATCGTGAATACGTAGGCCAGCCTGCCAATGGGCTGCCGTTGTAGGAAAACGCATGGATTGCCTTTGGACTTTCTGTGGGCAGAAACACGCAAGGTTTTCCCGATCGCTCACTGTCCGTAGGAGCACACGATGGGCTTGTGTTGCCGCAATTGTTCTCTGAAACGAACGGCCCTCTTGACCAGTATAGATCTCCGTTTGCCTTGAGTGCCACCAGGTATCCTGTGCCTGTCAGCACGACAACTTCCTTCTTGCCGTCCGCATCGCCATCCAAATCTTCAACCAGTGGGTGCGATTGTTTGATAGGCACGTCGTACCAGGGCTGAGCCGTGCATGCAACCACAGTCCAATCTTTTGCTGTGTTTAAGCAATTATCTTCAAAGCTCGCCGTCACTATTGCAGTGCCTTGTTCTGATAGAGTTAGGGTGGCGGTCGCATAGCCGTTGCTGTCTGAAAGTGTGGTGTAGCTTTGGGAGCTGTTTCCCTCGAACTGCCCTTTATCGGTGACAAAGGTAATTGGAACGTTCTGCAGAACCACATCGTTTAGCTCTACATGTGCAGTTACTGTTGATGAACCAACTGCATCGAGGATCTTTGGTGATGCAAATACACTAATTACCGGTCCTTTTAGCTCAACACTTGTTTCAGCCGACTGATCTGCCGACGGATATGTTTCAGCCGTAACTAGTGCTGTGCCCGCGCCGTCAGTTCCCGCCGAAAGATGCACGTACAAGCACCCTGCAGAATCGGTTGCGCCGATGAATTGGGTCGAGTTCGACTCTGTGAAGATTCCTTTCGTAGTTGTCAATCGCACTTGCAGTCCTTCCAGACCTTTACCTTCACAATCACGCCGAATAACGCATATATGTGCGGTATCTTCAGAACAGATTGCTATCGAATCTTTATCGCTCGCAATATCCGTGTGAGTGTCGGATGGCTGCAATTCAAAATCAACACCTGCATCACCAATGTTAACTGCTCGAGTTGCGGATTTATAGCCATTAGCGGAGGCACACACGTTTACTCCACCGGACGGAATATTGCTGAGTGTGAACGACGTCCATTGATCGGTCACGTTGTTTAGGACAATGCTGCATTTATCAGAATATATTCGGACAGGCCTGCCGGTGAGTTCTCCTACAAGTCGAATACGACCGGAGACTGAGGCATAAGTTGGAGTTGTTGATGTAGTCTCAGGAGCAGCCAGATCAGATTCCTCTGTAGTCAATATACAGGGTATATAAGTTTCATCACCAGTCATGGCTGAGTTCGGATCATACGATTTGGTGGATAGGACACCATTTACGCACATAGTTTCGCCTGCATCCAGCGTTTTGTTGACATATACTCTCACACCTTCTGCATTGATATCACTTCCGTCGAATTTGCCCCAACCGTCATCGATATAACAGAAAGTGTCGGCATTTTCGTCGTAGGTGCTTCCCTGTGTGATTATTCCCCAGAGCCTAACATACAGGCCATAAGGAAGCAGACCGGTTATTCTGGGACCGAATGGTTCTGTATATTTCACGGGCCAGCCCATAATTGCGGCAACATTCATACCCAAAGGTTTTATCATTACGGATGAACTGGAGTCGATCTCGATATCATTTTCTTCAATAACCACGCGTTCGTTGTTGACGGTGGACATATAACCCGACAGAGTTACTAGATTTCCTCTTCTAAGTTCCAGAGGGACATAACCTCCAGGACTCATTATGACCTTAATGCCGGCTGACCTGTCGGGTTCTTCTATATAGAACGAGCTGCTCATAATGCAGGAGACGACTTTCTGATTCAAGTAGACATATGCACCATCAGGCAGCCTTTTGATACACGTCAACGCTGTCGAGTATTTGTTTACGGAGGAAGTGGTGGATTTGGAGGCGTTTTGTCCCATTGAACTGTTGCATAATAAGAGTATGCATACAGCCGCTGATAATGGTACTAGTGTACGTACAAAAAAAGTTGCAACGCCCAACCGCAGAGTTCTCATCGAACTCCCCCTTTCCACCCATGGCGACTACGAGAGCACTTTCGCGCTCAAGACATAAAACAAGCCCTGCCAGAAGCTTATCCTATTGTCGCCTGTGTGATACCTTGGTGCTGCAAGTTAGCTGCGGACCCATATCACATGTGTGGAAAATCAAGTCGAAGTAGTTCACTCAATTAATCTTCTGTCACTAATCTTACCACACTTGATTCTCAAAGTCAACACAATCTCTCTGAATATGCATAGGGTTGGCTGCTATCTTTCACTGCACCTGTTTCTTTGAGTGTATGAACGCCCGAAATGTTCCCAGATTTGGTTATTTCCATGGGATTATTCCTTAGTGTGAGCTTGTTTCGATGTTGTAAACTATACATTAAGTTCTCTTGTTGTCTCGTTTACTTTATAGGGCGCGTGGGTAACCCTTCTTTGGGCGTCTTCAACTTGAGAGAGGTGATAAAAATGCGGGAACCCAGCCGCTTGTTATTGACAAGTAGTGGGCAGGAATCTCCGAGTAAGGAGTTTGAGGAGTTTCCCATGCCTGTGGCTGAGGACTGGGAGAGCCTGGTCCACAGAGCCGACAAGATGACAGATGTGATCGATAGACATCTTGATTTTGAATCAAAACTGCAAGGTCGGGAGCTGAGGCCCAACACGCTGTGCCCCGAGCAGAAGGTAAGTCTGGTGAGCGATCTCACTGCGCTCTGAGGTGAAGTAAGTGAAGAAGCTATTTCCCGAGACGCCTGATGTGCCTCAGACGATGGCAAATCGCGCTGCCAGAGTTATCGAAAAGCATATGAAAATGCATCGGGTAGAGAGGGCTAAAGACCTTCCCGAAGAAGCGCGGATTAGATTATATCGCGATCTAAGATTCCTCTTTGACGGAGGCGAACAGCCATCTGCGGGAGGAGGGGGATTTTGCATTCGTGGCTTTTTCTCACGAATGTGGGAAAAGCTGGAGGATTTCCTCAGTGCGTTTGAGGCAGATAGCGGCGAATCGGTTAATCTACTGGCCTGGATCTCTATAGGCGACACAGCGAGGATGGCGATGGTGACTTGGTGTCATCCTCCAAGAGGCTGTAGAGAGTCTGGTTGAAAATGTAATTGAGCAAGACCGGGTTCATACAACCCGGTCTATATTTTTATCTGCTGGCTAGACTTTATTAAGTGTGGCAATTGCCTGACATGCAATTCCTTCACCCCTGCCCGTAAACCCCAGTTTTTCAGTTGTTGTGCCTTTTATGTTTATGCAGCCCGTCTCAATCTTCAGGCACTCCGCGATACCTTTGACCATCTCCTTGACGTGCGGGGATATCTTAGGCTGCTCACATATTACCACAGCGTCTATGTTGCTTATGTGCCAGCCGTCTTTTGCAAGCAGGTTGCCGACATGCGTGAGCAGTTTTATGCTGGAAATTCCTTTATATGACGGGTCGGAGTCGGGGAAGTGTCTGCCGATGTCTCCAAGTGCTGCTGCTCCCAACAGAGCGTCCATTATGGCGTGAATAATTACATCTGCATCTGAGTGGCCTGCCAAGCCTTTCTCATATGGTATATCGATTCCTCCAAGGACCAACTTACGGCCTTCGGCAAAAGCATGTACATCGAAGCCGATTCCCGATCTGTGAATTCCTGCGCCAAGTTTCATTGATGCCAGTTCCATATCCGATGGGGTAGTGATCTTGATATTATCGTATGATCCCTGCACTATCGCCACTTTTTCACCGATTCTCTCCACCAACGCCGAGTCATCCGTAGCATAATAACCGTCGGCGTAAGCCTGGTCATATGCCTTTTTGATAAGCTCGATCTTGAATGTCTGAGGTGTCTGAATGCAATAGAGGTTTGAGCGGTCGATCGTGTCCGAAACCATACACTGCGGCGTCACCGACTTAATAGTGTCAATTACGGGCACAGCAACAATACATGCGCCGGATCTTTGCGCTTCGTCAATAGACCGAGAGATTATGTCACACGTGACCATAGGCCTGGCTGCATCGTGTATCGCCACAATCTCCGAGGTGACCTTTTCAAGTCCCCGATAGACTGAATCCTGCCGCTCTTTTCCACCTTCCGTGATATGCGTAACTTTGCCAAAACCGAAGCGGTCGACCAACTCGCCGACCGCTTCGATCTCATTTTTGCCCGCGACTATTATTATCTCACCGATGGCTTCGCACGATTCAAAGACCGATATTGTGTGCGCGAGAATCGGTTTGCCTGCGATCTCTGCGAACACTTTGTTTACGGGTCTACCGAATCTTTCTCCTCGTCCTGCCGCCGGTATAAGAGCGCATGCCTTCATCAAACGAGTCGCTTTCCTGATCAGAGTTTTCCTTGCTCTTGCCGAATATCATTTTCCCCTGCACTGTCTGCAAAACGCTCGTGACAGATACATCGAGGGTTTCGCCGATCAGTTTTCTGCCGCCTTCGACCACAATCATCGTTCCATCATCGAGGTAGCCGATGCCCTGGTCTTTCTCCTTACCCTCGCGAATGATGGTCACACGCATTTCTTCGCCAGGCAGCACGACCGGCTTGAGCGCGTTGGCCAGTTCGTTTATGTTCAACACATCCACGCCCTGCAGTTCGGCCACACGATTGAGATTGTAGTCATTTGTGACGATTGCACCATGCACCTCACGTGCCGCCACAACCAGCCTTGCATCAACTTCATCGTTCGGGTCTACTGATGAGAACTCGGGGATGTGCAGTTCCATTTCTTTCTGCATCTGGTTCAAGATATCCAGACCTCTTCTGCCTCTTGCCCGCTTAAGTGAATCGCTGGAGTCAGCGATCTGCTGGAGTTCTTCCAGCACGAATTTGGGCACATAGACCGGACCTTCGACGAAGCCTGCACGTGCAATATCGGCGATCCGGCCATCGATTATGACGTTGGTATCGAGTATTTTTGGTCGGCTGTTGATGTGCGAACTGCTTTTTGAGGCCGGCATCGAACCGGGAAAGTAGAACCTCACCTGTTCCATCAGACTTTCGAGTGCCACCATCGACATATAACATAACAACGCGGCGATAATGATATTGACCCATGACGGAATAGGAAGAATGCTGCGGAGAAGTAATGTTAGTAAAAGACCCAGTACGAGACCTGAGACCGCGCCGATCTTTTCCTGAGGAGCCATGATATCCCATTTAGACTTTGTGCTTTTGATCTGCAAAAATGCAAATCGTTCGAGCGCAAAGCCAAGCAGTGCTCCGGCAACGATAAATACTGCGTACAAACGCCACTTTTCGCCCGAACTCAGTTCCACGGGGTTTATTGGGATAAACCCAAGGAATTTGAGATTTTCGGTGCTTGATGCTTTAAGATAAGCGTCAAATCGCAGCAGCGTGTGAAAAGCCAGGGCATGACCGATGACTCCACCTATGATTACAAATGCAAGAGTAAATAGTGGTCTAACTCGCCTACTGCTGATTGCCATTCATATCACCTCCTTTCTATACACCAAAATAGTAAATATAAAATCCAAAATATAAAATCTAAATTTATCTGTCTACTTCGCCCATGACAACGTCGATGCTGCCCACGACGGCAACAATATCTGCAATTTTCCAACCCTTGACCATCTGATTGACGGCTCCCAGGTTGATAAATGACGGTGCGCGCCACTTAAGTCTGTAAGGCTTATCGGAGCCGTCACTTACCAGATATACCCCGACATCGCCTCTGGCGGACTCGATATGGAAATAAACTTCACCTTCCGGGACTTTCAGCTTGAGTGGAGTCTTGTAATCCAGTTTACCTTCTGGAATCAAATCCAACGCCTGCTCGATAATATTCAGACTCTGTCTGATTTCGTCGATACGGCACAGATATCGAGCCAGACTGTCGCCCTCAGTGCGAGTGGCGATCTTCCAATCGAGTTTGTCATATACGCAGTATGGGTCAGCCTTTCGCACGTCATATGCCACTCCCGATGCTCTCAGGCTCGGTCCGCTCATGGAGTAGTTGATTGCATCCTCGGCGGATATTATTCCCACATTATGCATTCGCGCTTTGAATATCTGGTTGTTGGTGAGCAGGTCATCGTATTCAGGAAGTTTTTCACGCTGCTTCTTTACATAGGCTTTGCATTTCTCAAGAAAGCCGCCGGGCAGGTCTTTGGATACTCCGCCGGGACGGAAATAGTTATATGTCAGCCTTGCTCCACACGTCATCTCAAAGAGGTCGAGTATGTCTTCGCGCTCGCGCATGCCGTATATGAATGGCGTTGTTGCCCCGAGGTCTAGTCCCATGGACCCGAAAAAGATCAGGTGGCTTGCTACCCTCTGAAGCTCCATCATGATCACGCGGATATATTCGGCTCGCTCAGGGACTTCGATATTCGCAAGTTTTTCGATCGCTCCCACATACGCCATATTTCCGAGCATGGACGCGAGGTAATCGAGCCTGTCGGTGATTGGGATAAACTGTATATACTGCCTCATCTCGGCGAGTTTTTCAACGCCGCGGTGCAGATATCCCACATCAGGCCGGCACTCCACCACCACCTCGCCGTCGAGCTTAGTGTCCAGTCTGAGCACACCGTGTGTGCTGGGGTGCTGCGGACCCATATTTATTTCGAGTAGTTCGGTTTTAATCCTCGATGACATAATCTTTCCTTAATGGATAACCCTGCCAGTCCTCCGGCAGCAGAATTCGACGAAGGTCCGGGTGGCCTGTAAATACGACCCCCATCAGGTCATAGACCTCCCGTTCCTGGAAGTTCGCACCCTTCCAGATGCTTGTCACTGACTCAACTTCCGGTTTATCTTTGTCCAAGTCGACTCTGAGAGCAAGTTTCGTATTGCTTGCCAGAGCCGTCATATGATAGACCACTTCGATGCGGTCTTTCCAGTCGATTGCAGTGACATCGGCCAGGTAATCGAAAGGCGTCTGATCGAGCGAATGGAGCATCTCGCAGATTTCAACAAGAGCTTCCGGCTTGATCTTGATATTGAGTGTCCCGAAAACGTCTTTACTTTCCAACACAGCATCAGGGAAGCTATCTCTAATTGTTTTTTCTATAATTTCAGACATAATAGTTATCAGTTCTCAGTTATTAGTTTTGTCTTGATATGGCATAAATCTAGATTTCAATTCCAGCAGCTTTTAACAGAAAGCGCTGTAGTCCCGGCTTGAGCGGCGAATTGCCATGGATTGGCACAGAAATACGCTCGACCCGGCCAGGTTTTGTGTATACATGATGACTGCCGCGGATTCGAGCCAACTTCCAGCCGTTCTGTTCAAGCAATTTGGCCAACTCTTTACCGGACAGGGGCTTCATACGGCTATGTCCATGATGCGCGTTTTCTCATCTGTGGGCAATTGCTCCATATCCACCGATAGGCATGCTTCTACGGCTTCGTAAACATTTTGAAGCAGTTCCTCGAATGTATCTCCCTGTGTTGCACAGCCGGGAATTGCAGGGACTTCTGCCCAATATCCGCCATCTTCCTCATGAACATGTATCTTCAGCTTCATATCGGTTCACCAGCCTTTTGCTCAACCGCTCAGAATTATTTCCGTCCCACTTCGGCTCTCATCTTCTCTTTAAGCTGAGAGACTGCATACATGATAGCTTCAGGTCTTGGTGGGCAGCCAGGAACGTAGACATCAACAGGAATGATCTTGTCCACACCTTTGACGACCGCATAAGAGTCTGCAAACGGCCCACCCGCGTTGGCGCAGCTTCCTGTGGCGATCACATATCTCGGTTCCGCCATTTGTTCATAGAGCCTCTTTACGCATGGAGCCATTTTCTTGCTGACTGTTCCAGCCACGATCATAAGATCGCTCTGGCGTGGTGTCGATCTGAACATCATTCCGAACCGGTCGAGGTCATACCTTGCGGCACCTGCGGCCATCAGCATCTCTATCGCGCAGCATGCCAGGCCGAACGCGAAGTACCACAGTGAAGACTCACGTCCCCATTCGAGCACTTTGTCTACCGTCGTGGTTATGATAGTCCCGCCGGGCACTCTTTCGATATAATCAAACGGGCGGTCTACTTCCATTCCAAAACACCTTTCTTGTACGCCCACACAAGGCCTACCGCCAGCACGGCGACAAATATCACCATATCGACCAGACCCAAGACGGCCAGGGCATGGTTTTTGCTGAAGTCCAGCATCTTGGCCGCCCATGGAAAGAGAAACACTGCCTCAACGTCAAAGATCAGGAAGACCAGTGCATAGATGTAATATCCTACCCGAAACTGCAGCCAGGCGGGTCCGATTGGTTCCTTGCCGCATTCATATGTTTTGAGTTTCTCTTCGGACGGTCTGTATGGCCTTATGACCCATGCCGCAATCAATGTGATGGCGACGAACGCAATCCCTACAATTATAAATATCGCTACCGCAAGAAAGTCTTTTGCCAGCAAAGTTGCCCCCAGCAAGTTTTATTTTATTTCTGCTTTCAAGCTGCCAATCACCTTTGCCAAACCAAACATGGTCGGCGCATCGCCCTCGGCCAGCTTTATGTGTGTGGCATCCACAAAGTCGGTTGGCAGCGTGGCGTCGAACGGGATCCACTTGCCTACATAGCACTCTGTCCACACATGATAATAAAAAGCATTATCGATATACAGCAGCCCGGCTACAATCCTTGATGGAATTCCAGCAGCACGAGCAAGAGTCGCGAACAGGATTCCATAGTCCCTGCACACACCCCTTTTAGATTTTAACACATCCGAGGCAGAACGGGTAATCCCTATGGTCTTGTCGACTGTCATATTGCTGTAAATCCAATCACGGATCTTTGCGCAAGCCCTGTATGCGTTATTTTCAGCGCCTACGATATCACGAGCCTGCTGACGTATTGACGATGTGTCCCAATCCAGATAGGCAGTGCTGGCAAGATCGTCTGCAAACTCCTTATCATCAACCGGCAGAGTTATAGACTTTTCCAAATCGAAATTTAACGCCTTGACATTGAACCGAACCTTTTGAGAGGGCTCGTCAATCGATGTAGTCTTCTGCCGACTGTCATTTATGGCCATTTGCTTTTCCAGCCCGGTGAATATGATATCGAGATTTTTGAGATCACGAGGATCGGCTATCTCTTTGTCGGGCTTTACGCTTGTGAGGACCGCGAAGTCTTCGGATGCGGCAGTCTCCAGACCCGATGTCGCCTCGCTTTCGCTCTCTTTTACCATGCGGATTCCCATTACTGCCTCAAGCTGTATGCAGTCACCAGTCTCGTCTTGCCAGATGGTCATATCACCCATGCCTGTAGTATTTGTAAGGACGACAGTGTCATAATCCTTGCCGCCTACGGTAATTTTCTCTCTTCGTTCAACCTTTACTAAAAGGTCCTCAATGGCAAGCGTTAGAGGATTGAAGTAATGGAGCGTGTGCTGGTCACCGACGTTGAGCTTTTCGTTGGGCATCACAAACATTGCGTCACCAACAAGGCTTATTCCCTTGGGAATAGGCACGCTTTGTTTAGATACGCCGCTGCCTGCCGATACCACGCAGTCGATGGTATCTTTATTGAAAGTTGCGCGAATAGTAGTGGTCTTGCCGCCGCTTGACACTGAGAAGTCTTCGCGAAGCGGAGCATAATTGGTGTCGGTGTAGACAACGGTGGTCACCAGCTGCGTGAGGTCTGCGCCGAGGATAGTAAGGCGGTTATTGAGGACACTTGCAATCCGGTAGCCTTTGGCCCCCTCAAAGACGGCATCGTCTATCTTGTAAGACATATAGCCGATCTTTTTGTCTGCCACATATGAGCCCATCCAACTCTCATATGGGATATCGAATGCACCGGCTCGCGCGGCAATGGTGATGAGCATAATGGTGATGACTACAACGGCTCTGCGTCGCATAGCGCCTCCTGGCTTGGTGGTGCGATGGTAACAATACAAACCATCATACTATAATACCATAAAAGGCTATACGTGCCGCTGGGCAATTTTGATCCGGTTAATGGCTCTCATGAGTGCGGCCTGAGCCCGGTCCATGTCGATGTCCGGTTCATGTGAGGCAATCCTGCGCTCAGCCCTTTGAGCAGCCTGCTTGGCTCTCTCGAGGTCGATTTCACTCACAAGCTCTGCGCTGTCCGACAGCACAGTGACCTTGTTGTCCAGCACTTCCACAAACCCGCCGCAGATTGCCATCACATCGCTGGTGCCGTCGGGTCTGCGAAAATCGAGCTCACCGCAGCCGAGCGCAGTCATCAACGGCGCATGGCTGGCCAGCACCCCCAAGTATCCCTCGATACCCGGCAGCATCACGGAGGCGATCTTGTCGTCTGAAAGGACCTTGCGGTCCGGTGTTATCACTTCAAGTTTGAATGTTCGTTCTGCCATAATTGGTTCTCGGTTGTCAGTTGTCAGTCTTCAATTGCTTCTTGTGTTGGCCTATCCCAGTACCGAAAATCAGGCCCACAAGACCAGCTACCAACGCAAACACAATAATCGCGCCCTGGTAGAAGAAAAAATCTTCGTGATTGAGGGCAAAATCAGGATGCGGCGCAAAAACCAAAGAATGAAAGATAGGATATACAATCTGCATTCCGATGAAACCCCCTGCCAAAAATGCAATTAGCCCAGATAATATGCTTGCCAAGCTACGTATAAATACGTAATTACGCTTTGCTAAAGTGTTCAAGATGAAGAACACACACTCGCCTACAATTATCCCTGTCACAATCGGAATTGCAAAGCTCCAACTACCAGCAACTCCTGGATCGTGACAAAGTATTCCCAGCGTAACCACTATCATCAACGGCACAACAATTGTGAGCCCTGCGGAAATACCGAGAACCTTCCAGTTCATGGTCCATGTTCTCCACTCTCAAACTCTCCGACTAAACTTCCACTCCCATCTGCTTGGACTTCTCCACAGCTTCTTCTATTGTGCCTACCATATAGAATGCCTGCTCGGGGAGCATGTCCCATCTGCCTTCAAGGATTTCCTTGAATGATCGGACGGTGTCGTTTCTGGAGACATACTTGCCGGGTAATCCTGTAAAGACCTCAGCCACAAACATCGGCTGCGACAGGAAGTTCTCTATCTTTCTGGCGCGCGAAACAGTGAGCTTATCTTCATCGGAGAGTTCATCGACACCAAGGATAGCAATGATGTCCTGAAGTTCACGATATCTCTGCAATATCTGCTGGACTGCGCGTGCCACGTCATAATGTTCCTGACCGACAATATTCGGGTCCAGAATTCTCGAAGTCGAAGCCAGCGGATCGACAGCCGGGAATATACCTCTCACGAATATGCGTCTTTCAAGATATGTTGTGGCGTCCAGGAAGCTGAATGTCGTCGCCGGAGCCGGGTCGGTCGGGTCGTCTGCAGGGACATAAATAGCCTGAATCGATGTGACCGAACCGCGAACGGTCGATGTAATCCTCTCCTGCAGCGCGCCCATCTCAGTGGAGAGGGTAGGCTGGTAACCTACCGCGCTCGGCATTCTACCAAGCAGAGCCGATACTTCGGAGCCGCCCTGTGTGAATCGGAAAATGTTATCTATGAAGAGCAGCACATCCTGCCCCTCTTTATCTCTGAAATACTCGGACATGGTAAGGGCCGACAGAGCTACACGAAGTCGCGCTCCAGGCGGCTCGTTCATCTGGCCGAAGACCATAGTCGTCTTCTCGATAACGCCGCTCTCCTGCATCTCCAGCCAGAGGTCGTTACCCTCACGGGTTCGCTCTCCGACACCTGCAAATACCGAGAACCCGCCGTGCTCAGTCGCTACGTTTCGGATCAGCTCAGTGATAAGAACGGTCTTGCCGACACCGGCTCCTCCGAAGAGTCCGATTTTTCCACCTTTGGCGTAAGGACATATCAGATCAACGACCTTCATACCGGTCTCGAAGACCTCGGTCGCAGGGATCTGTTCCTCAAATGGCGGGGCAGGGCGGTGAATCGGCCACTTGTCGGTCGCGGTGAATGCTCCCTTGTTGTCGATTGTCTCCCCGAGCAGGTTAAATACGCGTCCCAGAGTCTCGCGGCCAACAGGAACTTCGATAGGCTTACCCGTATCAATCGCTTCCATTCCGCGCACAAGACCGTCTGTGGACTGCATTGATACGCATCTGACGACATCGCTTCCAAGCATCTGTGCGACCTCTGCGGTCAGCGTTTTTCCCTGCACATTGGGGATATGTATAGCATTCATCATCTCCGGCAGTTCATTCGATGGGAACCTGATATCGACAACCGGTCCGATTACCTCAACAACTTTTCCTGTAGCCAATTCTTACCTCCGGGAAGGGAGTTTTTAGTTGTTAGTGATTAGTTATTAGTGCCTTCATCATGATACTAATAACTAAAAACCAATAACTGTCTCTTATTTGAGCGCTTCCGCGCCACCTACAATCTCCGTGATCTCTTTAGTAATAGCAGCCTGACGAGCCTTGTTATAGACAAGAGTCAGGTTATCAATCATTTCACCTGCATTCTTTGTGGCTGCCGACATAGCGGACATCCGTGCTCCATGCTCACTAGCCTGTGACTCCACCAGCGACTGATATACTTCTGTATCCACATACCTTGGCAGCAGTGTAGCAAGCAGCTCACCTGCATTCGGCTCAAACTCGAATTCAGCAGGTGTTTGAGCATTTGCTTCAGGTGCAGCCATAGGTAGAAGTCTTACACAAACCGGTTCCTGGTGCATTGCTGAATGGAACTTGGCGTATACCAGATATACTGCATCCACCTCACCGCTCTCGAACATAGAGCGCACCTTTGCAGTAATCTTGCGTATATCGGTGAAATTGACTTCCGTGCCCAATTCGAGTGAACCGGTGATCTCATACGGCCGTTTCTTAAAGAACGCGACGGCCTTTCTTCCAATGGTCAGCAGCTTAACACTTTCAGAGTCACGATCACCGATCTCCTGAATGGCTTTGCTCATAACGCTGCCGTTATAACTGCCTGCAAGCCCTCGCTCAGCTCCGATCACAACATAAGCGACGTTATGTTCCTCACGTATTTCAAGCAGCGGGTGCTCAATCTCACCGGCGCTTCTGGCGAGGTTACCCATCACCTCATGCATTTTCTCAGCGTAAGGGCGTGCTGACTCAGCACGTTCCTGAGCCTTTCGCAGCCTTGCAGCCGCCACCATCTTCATCGCGCTGGTGATCTTTTCGATATTTTTGACAGTGCGTATGCGCCGTCTAATGTCTCTCGCGCTAGCCATAACTAAGCCTTAAACTGTCCCTTGAACGTTTCGATGGCTGATTTCAGAGTTTCAGTAGTCGCATCATCCAAAACGCCGGTTTTTTCGATAGTGTGGCCTACATCGGGATATTTATCGGCCATAAAGGCATACAACTCTTTTTCAAACCTGGCAATAGCCGCCACCGGCAGATCGTCCAGATAGCCGTTAGTAGCAGCAAATATGATGATACACTCGTTTGAGAGCGTCATAGGCGTATACTGCGGCTGCTTCAGGATTTCTACGATCCTTTCGCCGCGCGCAAGCTGAGCAAGAGTGGCCTTGTCGAGGTCACTTGAGAACTGTGCGAACGCCTGCAGTGCCCAATACTGTGCCAAGTCGAGCTTGAGCTGACCTGTGACTTTCTTCATAGCCTTCTTCTGAGCGCTGGATCCTACTCTCGAAACAGACAAGCCGACGTTAATGGCCGGTCGTATACCCGAATAGAAAAGGTCCGGCTCCAGATATATCTGACCGTCCGTGATCGAGATAACGTTTGTCGGTATGTAAGCCGAGACATCTCCTGCCTGGGTCTCGATAATCGGTAGTGCGGTAAGTGAGCCTGCGCCCAACTCATCGTTTAGCTTGGATGCTCTCTCAAGAAGGCGCGCATGCAGATAGAAAATGTCTCCAGGGTAAGCTTCACGTCCCGGCGGTCTTCTCAGAAGCAGGGAAACCTGCCTGTAAGCCACAGCGTGCTTGCTGAGGTCATCGTAGATCACCAGTGCGCTTCGCTTGGTGTCTCTGAAATACTCGCCCATAGCGCATCCCGCATATGGAGCGATATACTGCAGCGGGGCAGGGTCACTGGCAGATGCTACGACAATTGTCGTATACTCCATAGCGCCCTTCTGCTCAAGTGTATGAGCAATGCCTGCTACAGTCGATAGCTTCTGGCCGATAGCTACATAGATGCAGTAGACGTCCTGGCCTTTCTGGTTCAAAATTGTATCTACGGCAATGGCTGTCTTGCCTGTCTGGCGGTCGCCGATTATAAGTTCCCTCTGGCCTCTGCCGATAGGGATCATGGAGTCGATGGCCTTAATGCCGGTGGCTAGCGATTCTTTGACCGGCTGTCTTTCGACAACACCTGGCGCACGAGTCTCGACGTGTCTACGCTCGCTGGCGACAATCGGTCCCTTGCCGTCTATGGGGTCTCCCAGAGCGTTTACAACACGTCCAAGCATTGCCTCGCCCACTGGAACGTCGATAATGCGTCCGGTCCGCTTGACCTGATCGCCTTCCTTGATCTCGGTATCCGGTCCAAGCACGACGCAGCCGACGTTGTCCTCTTCCAGGTTAAGGACCATTCCCATAACGCCGTTGGGAAACTCGACCAGCTCGCTGGCCATTACGTCCTGCAAGCCGTAGATTCGCGCAATTCCATCTCCGACCTGGAGGACGGTTCCCACGCCTACTTCGGCAAGTTCTTTTTCATATGATAGGAGGTGGCTTTCGAGAACCTGCGCAACCTCATCCGGCCTTATGTTGACTGCCATAATCTCACTCCGTTCAAAAATAGCTGAGAGTGGAATGTGGAGAGTGGAGAGTCCAGACCCCACATATTCGTACTCAGCAGCGAGCCGACAGGCTCAGCCTTAATTTCTAGCAAACTTCCTCGTTCCTTGTTCGGGCTGGATATCTGATCCAGCCCGAACAAGAACTACGCGATTTATGATCGCGTGATTCCACTGACTCGTACTATCCCAACTTTTTGACTTTCCAACTTTCAAACTTTTAGACTAACTAAGCATTTTTTCTTTAAGCGCGTCAAGCTGACCCTTGATGCTGCCGTCAATAACCTTGTCACCCATGCGGACTTTCAATCCACCAATGATTTCAGGGTCCACGTGCTTTTCAAGGTGAATACTCTTTCCAGTGACCTTGCTGAGCTTGGCGACAAGTGCGGCCTCTTCAGCTTCACTGAGCCTGACCGCCGATATTACCTCAACTGCCAGTATTCCTCGCGCCTCGTTTGCCAGGCGAATATATTCGCTTTCGGTCTGACCGATCGCACCCTCACGCTGCTTGTCAATAAGCAGGTCGAGATAGGTAAGCGTGATCTGATGGACCTTGTTCGCAAAGATATCTTTTATGATTTCGTGCTTCTTGGACGAGGGGATCATCGGCGACTCGATGGACTCCATAAGGCGCGGCGATGTCTCGAACACATACGACACCAGTCCGAGGTCGCTTTCGACCCGGTCGACTGCGTCCATCTTTACAGCGGCTCCAAACAGAGCCGATGCATACCTGCGCACGATCCTCGGCTCGATCACTGCTTCACCTCGTCCAGTCCGTCGATGAAACTGCTGACCATCTTGCGATGTTTATCGTCATCCATGCTTTCGCCTATGAGCTTGCCCGCTGCTTCAACCGTAAGGTCTGCAACCTTTGTCTTAAGCTCAGTCATAGCTTTCTCACTTTCACGGGATATTTCTTCCTGTGCCCTTGTGAGAATATGCTCGGCCTGCGCGCGTGAATCAGCGAGTATTTCCTCTCGCATGTTCTGGCCTTCCTTGACTGCCTCGGCAATCTTTGTGCGCGTCTCCTCAGCTATAGCGGCAAGATGGCGCTCATATTGAGCCTTAAGTTCATCAGCGGACGCATGCTGAGCCTCAGCAGCCTCATATTCAGAGGACACCTCCCTGCGCCTGGTCTCCAGAATGCTCAATATGGGCTGAAACAGGAAGTATTTGAACACTCCCAGCACCAGCAGGAAACCCAGAGCCTGCACAATCAATACTTTTGGTTCGGGTATTATCTGCACGGATATACCACCAACTTTCTATGACCGAGATGCCTTACGCGCGAATATGCGGCTAGTCAAAAAGCATAACGGTCTCAATCCAATGATTATATTACTTTACGACTTTCTCAATGATAGCCGTTGCGCTCGGCACACCCAAGAAGAGCAGGATCAGAGAGATCAGCAGGGCGTAGATGACCAGGGACTCGATAAGTGCGAGACCAATAATCATAGCGGTCTGAATCTTACCGGCTGCCTCGGGCTGCCTTGCGATGCCCTCAAATGCCGATGCTGCGGCTTTACCCTGAGCGAGTCCGCCTCCGATAACGGCAATCGGTACGCCGAACCCAATGGCGATAACCAAAGCTACTAAGTACATCATATGTGTGTTTCCTCCAATTTAATGGTGTTCTTCGTGGCCTTCCAGAGCCACGGCAATATATATGCAAACGAGCATTGAAAAGACCAGCGCCTGAATGAACCCGCCGAATATGGCGAAGAGCATCATAGGGAACTGCAGAGGTATCAACAGTTTGCCCAGCACGCTGGTGACAATAAGCACGAAGACCGCAATGACGGTCTCCTCGCCGAAAATGTTACCGAAAAGACGGATCGAGAGCGACAGCGGCCTTGCCAGTTCCCCGATTATGTGCAGAGGCAGCATAAGCGGAGCCAGCCATATCGGTTCGCCCAGGAAATGCTTGCAATAGTTGATGAAGCCGTTCCGGGTGATCCCATAATACTGGACCAGCAGAAAAGCCATAAGCGCGAGCGAGACTGTCGTGTTGGTGCTTGACGTGGGGCTCACGAACCCAGGCACCAGACCGATAAGGCTCAGCGATAGGATGAATATGAACGTAGTGCCGATGATCGGGGTGAGCGTCTTGGCTTCGCGCCCGACGATGTTGCGCACAAACCCGTCCAAAGACACAACGATAAATTCCAGAGCCGTCTGAAACTTGCCGGGGTTGCGCACACTGAGTTTTCGACTGGCGATGATTGCGGTGATGCACAAAAGGACAACCACAAACCATGTTACAATTGCCATCTCCGGTACCCATCCCGGCAGCAGCTTATACTCAAGCAAAAACCTGAACCAGGTTGGGTGTTCTAATGATGGTCCCTCGTGCATTGTGGCCCTCCTTTGCCCAAATCGTTAGAATGCTCACAAATCAGCTTCCCTATTACTTTAAGAAATATTACAGCCTGAGTCAATACCACTCCGGCACAAAATGCCCCAATCAGCGCAAAACTTTTTCCGCCCAGCTTGACTATCAATCCCATAAGCAGGATTATCACTATCAGCTTGAGGATCGAAAATTTGACCAGGCTCTTTTTGGCATGCCTGTTTCCCGGCACAAAAGCCCGGCTGACGATCCATTCCAGGCTCCAGAGCGTACCTATTGACACAGCCGATCCAAGGCTCCAACCGATTGCAGCCATCCATCCCCAGTGCGGATTTAGCCTTATGCCATAGCCGGTCAGAATATGCCACAAGCTCAACCATACCAGCACACCAAAAATCCACAGATATGCACTGCTTATATAGGTGCGCTTGATGAAGGCGTTGTCAATCTCCTTCATTTTCGGTTGCCTCGATCAAAATCTTGACCGCTTCATAAAGTCCTGCCGCCAGCCCGACGATAGTCAAAACAAAAGCAAGCCACGGTTTGGTGCCGAGCTTGCCGTCGAGCCAGTAACCCAGTCCCAGCCCAATCGCCGTGGAGACTAAGATGAGTAGAGCAATACTGCTCACTTGCGCCAATGTTTTTGCCCATCGGTAATTCGACTGGTTCATTATAAAGTTGCCGCCCTAGCCCGGGTTATGCGCATACCGCATAATCCGGGTCTTTGAGAGCATTATTCACGTTCTTCGTGAATAATGCGGACTAGCTGAAGTCCTGTGAATTATAGCACAATCTCAACAACACGAAAAGCAGCCGACCGCACACCAATCATATAAAATATAAAATCTCAAATACTAAATCTCAACTCCTTTGCCGGTAACTGTCGATTCGTATATCGCATCAAGAATGAGCTGTATATGCAGCCCGTGTTCACCAGTCGCAATTGGTGTTTTATTCTGCCTTATACACTCCACAAAATGCACAATCTCCATCTCATGCCCCGAAACATTCGGGTAGCTCATCTCGATATTTGCCGTAGAGCCGTTGATGTCTGTATAAATCTTCAGCGGGTCAACTTCCGCTCCGCCTTTTGTGCCGATCAACTGAGTATAAATTCTTTCATTCTCCACATGCGATGCCCAACTCGCTTCCACGAACACAGTCGCGCCGTTTTCGAGCTTTACCATACCTGTCGCCAGGTCTTCGACATCATATGTTCCGCCATTTTTCTCAGCAATCTCAGGTCCGAATTTGGCATAAGACGATCCCATCACATATACCGGCTTCGGGTTGCCCATCAGCCAGAGTGCAAGGTCAAGGACATGCACACCAAGGTCGATGAGGGGCCCACCGCCGGAGAGCGCTTTTGTAGTAAACCATCCGCCCATTCCAGGGATGCCTTTGCGCCTGAGCCAGCCGGTCTTGGCGTAGTAAATATCACCCAGGTCGCCGTTTTCGATGCACTTTTTCAAGAGCTGAGTATCGCCTCTGAACCTGTTATTAAAGCCCATCATAAATATCTTGCCGGACTTCTTACCTGCCTCGACCATCTTTCGCGCATCCTCAGCGCAGGTCGAAATTGGTTTTTCACACATTACATGCTTGCCCGCCTCAAATGCAGCAATCACGACCGGCGCATGCAGAGCATTCGGCACTCCAACAGTTACGGCCTCTATTTCCGGGTCCGCAAAAAGCTCATGATAATCGCTGCAGATATTTTTGACATCATAATCCTTAGCAAACTTCTCTGCGCGCTCTGTGTTGACGTCACAAACCGTCTTGATCTCGACATCCTCACACTTCTTGAAGCCGTTTGCATGCATCCGGCAGATTCCCGTACCGATAATTCCAACTTTCATCTTATCAATGCTCCTATTATCACACCAAAGATAATCATTTGACCTGAGAAGATCGCTGCTCCAGCCAGCACACGCGACCATATCATGCTTGAGTCCGAGGCAGGTGTGCTCCTAAGCCCGATTTCTAGGTCCAACGCTCTGTCAATTGATATTTGTGCCTGCAAGACCGCCCAAACCAGGATAGCACAGACGAACGGACATAGCCATGCGCATACCAGCAATGCATATGACTTTGCGAATATGATCCGCAATATAGCAGCAATGGCCGGCAGGCCGTACAGCGCAATCATTAGTTGCTTTCGTCTTGCTATCCTTTTAATATTGTAATAAGCGAGTGTGGTCACTGTCCTGCTCGCTCCTCACTTACATCCGCCATAACCTTCAGCCCACCCATCGCAACCACATCCAATGCATCCTCCAGTGTCGGGCGCTTGAGATATACACAGCTCAGGTCCGAGCCATACTCGGCCAACAGGTTACCGATCATCTTCTCGCCGTTTGAGACCCTGAATGAAAGAAATCCGTCCTCTTCCTGGATCACTACCGACAACTGTTCTCTGATCCTGCTCTTGACTGATGGATTTGTGATATCACCGAGCACGACCATATCCTCGCCTGCCAATCGTCTGAAATCGTCCGGGCGGCCTAAGAAGTTGATCCTTCCGCGATGGATCACGGCTATCCTCGGGCACATCTCGGCAATTTTTCCGCGCGAGGTCATAACGATAAATGATTTCATCTCAGCCCGCCGCAGGCTCAGCATATGGTCCCAGAGTTTTTCGAGAATGTCGGGGTCGAGTGTGTCCAGCAGCGAGTCGATTATTGTGACTGGTGCGTCTGCAATCAATGCCCTTGCAATCTCAAATCGCCTGAGCATGCCTGTGGAAAGGCGGTCGGCCATGATTGTTGAATAATCGCTGAGTTTCATCAGTTCCAGCACAAAACTGATCTGTCTCGCCCGCTTTTTTTTTGGCACTCGCCAAAGCGAGGCAAACATATCGAGGTTTTCGTAGACTGTCAGGTCAGGGGCAAATGCAGGTTTGTCAAGAGCAATGCTCACGCATCCAGGGTTTTGTTGACCGTTCCAAAAAATCGAGCCGCTGGTGGGTTCATCCAGCCCACATATAATTTTGGCGAGCACGGACTTCCCCGAGCCTGCCCGCCCGAATATGGCCGTAATCTCGCCTTCACCTATTTCCAGATTGACGTCCCACAGCGCCCAGGTCCCGCCTGCGCGCATGCTCAGACTCTCAATATTAACAATCGCCATTTCAAGCAGAGTATATCGCTTCAGATAGTCTGCCGTCAATGAAAATTAGAGTCCACCTCCACCAATTCCTCCATCAGCCAGATTGAACTCGTAAAATTTCAGTTTCCCATCTTGCACACCCAGGCCGATCCGATACTCTCCATTTTCCGCTTTGACTCTCCACGTCGATACTTCCGTGTCTGCAGCGGGTACAAATTGCGGACCGGTTGAAAAACCTTTTCCGGTTAATCCTGGAAGTATCTTGCCCTTTGCCTCGAGTTTCACATCCTTGACCCGACCGTAGCTCTGGAGCTTTTGTGATATATAGTTCCATGCGGGATCATGGCTGAGAGCATTTTTGTTGGCTGGGCATATCCGGTGAATTGTCCTTAAGTCTTTGTTGTAGACTGCTTTTGCCAGCACATCAGCAATTTCTGCAGATGTCAGTTTGTGGTCTTTTGCGCTCAGCATCCAGGGCACAATCCCGATGAGTGCCAGTGTGCAGATACCAATCCAAACAGCAATTTTCTTTTTGCCGGTGATGGGTGCAAATTTGGTCATTGCATTGATCCTCCTTTGTAGCGTTTCGTAAGGCTCGGCAATTCCTATGCCGACAGGTTCAGCAGTTGTTGTGCGCCGGGTCACGTAGCCGAGGAGCATTCTGCCGTAATCCGTGCATGGTGAGCCGGTAGTCTGCATGGCAAGCTGGTCGCATGCCGATTCCTGTGTGAAAAGCCATTCTCTGCGAAAAAGCCAAACAAGTGGATGAAAGAAGAAGAACACTTGAGCTACAATTGGCAGCCATATCCATATCACATCATATCGTTTTACATGTGCCAGTTCGTGTGTAAGGATCATACGGAGATCGTTGCGGCTGGATGTTGCAAGTGCTTTGTTCGGTAAAATTATGTCCGGCTTAAGGGCTCCGCAGATCATTGGACTCCGTATATCACCGGTCAGCAGTCTAGGCACATGCTTTATTCGCATTTGTAGGCATAGCTGCTCAAGCTCAATTTGCAGATCAGCATCATCGATGTTTTCGCAGCCTTGCCGCAATCTTTTTGCCCTGCGCAGTGCAGCTAGAATTTTCATAGTTGATAGTGTGACACCTGTCCACCATACCAAAACTAATATGTTTGCCATGTTTTGCGCTTGACCGGAATGAACTGCTTTCATGTTCAATGTGCGGATGTTACTTGGCGAGAGCACACTGTTTACCGCTGCAGATACTGGTCTGCTGTATGGACGATTAAGCACAGGCAGGCAAATCGAGCCCACAAAGATAAACGCGACCATCAGCTTGAGATAAGCAAGCCGCCAAATCCAGCTCATTGCGTTGGGCTGCATCTTTGGCAAAAGCCTGCATATTCCATATGCCAGCAGCAGAGCCACAGTGCCCTGCAAACACCCGTTCCAGATATGCTGCTCAATGCAAGCGCTGTTCATTTTTGTTCTTCCTTTTTCCTTCCAACAGACGCTGCAATTCGCTTATCTGCTCGTCACTCAAATCGGCATCTTCCGCCAGGTATGCCACCAGCGGATCAATTGAGCCGCCAAGCACCTTGTCTGCAAACGAACTGATGAGCTTCTTGAGGAGATCACTCTTCTTAAGGTAAGGCGAGTATTCAAATACTCCCTTACGACTTTTCCTTTTCAGATAACCCTTCTTTCGCAGACGTTCCATTACAGTAAGGACAGTAGTGCGCGCCAGTTCTCGTTCTTCCCCGAATTGGATTGATGCATCCCTTACTGTAATTGGAGAATGATCTGTAATGAACCTGAGGAGTTCCAATTCCAATTCACCAAGATTTGGCAGTTCCATAATTCCTCCAATCTCAGACTACAATTGTCGTCAGTAATTATACCCTTGCCTACGCACGTAGTCAAGTGCTTGAGCAAAAATTTCTGACAAACAAATTTTTCAGGAGCATGTATCTTCGCTATCAGTGGAGTATAATGATGTGGTCGTATCCTTAGCCCGCATTATTCACGAGGAACGTGAATAATGCTCTCGGAGACCCGCATTATGCGAGAAGCGCATAATGCGGGTTAGTGGGGGCAACCATGGCAATCACGTCCGAAGTTTATAAGTCCAATGCCGAGCTCGAATCACAGCTCAAGCGTCTCTTCGGCTATGACAAATTTCGCAAAGGCCAGCAGCAGGTGATCGAGTATATTATGGCGGGCAGAAGCGTACTTGCAGTAATGCCGACAGGTGCAGGCAAGTCTCTGTGCTATCAGCTTCCCGCGGTGCTTTTGGACGGCCTCACTTTGGTTGTTTCACCCCTGATCGCGCTCATGAAAGACCAAGTAGACGGTCTGCCAGAGGAAGTGCAGAAGCAGGTCACTCTGATAAACTCCACACTCGATAGTGACGAGATAGACCGCCGCCTCAGCCAGATACGCGAGGGCAAATACAAACTGCTATACGCAGCGCCAGAAAGACTGCGGCAGGTGCCGTTTTTGCATGCTCTGCGCAGCAGGGGTGTCTCACTTATGGTGGTAGATGAGGCTCACTGCGTAAGCATGTGGGGTCATGATTTCCGTCCGGACTATCTCTTTATAGGCAATGCCCTGAGGTATTTGTGTGAACCGGTAGTCCTTGCTATGACTGCCACAGCCACACCCAAGATGCGTGTCGAGATATCCAACAATCTGGGCTGCCAATTTAAAGTGATCAGCACCGGCACTTATCGGCCAAATTTGTATCTAGAGTCAATGATCGTGCGGTCGGATGAGGATAAGCTGCGCTCTCTAATTCACCTCTGCCGTGAAAACGAGGGCTCCGGCATAGTCTACACCCGTTCTCGCAAAAAAGCTGAGCAGTTAGCCATGCTTCTGCGCCGTGAACGTATAAAGGCTGCTCATTATCATGCCGGGATGGACGCTGCTGATCGCGCCCGCACTCAGGAAGAATTTATGGACGGCAAGTGGCGTGTGATATGCGCGACGGTTGCTTTTGGAATGGGGATCGACAAGTCGGATGTGCGTTTTGTGATCCACTACAGTTTGCCTGGAGCCCTGGAAGATTATTATCAGGAGGCTGGAAGAGCAGGTCGTGACGGCCTGCCCTCGCGCTGTATTTTACTGTGTACGCCGTCGGATAAAGCGAATAACACTCGCTGGATGCATCAGGGGCGAGTGGACGCCGACCTGCCCCGCCAATGCTATAAGATCATTCGCGAACTTACTCTCGATTCTCCATTTGCTGCCATCCACTCTGACGATCTCGAACGCGAGCTGGACGAAGAAGAGACCAAGGTCCGCGTAGCGATCAACATGCTCGAAGATATCGATCTGGTACGCAGACATTCTGATATTCCTATGACCATGACCATCGGCCTCACCGCAAGAGGTATGCAATATGGAGGCGATGAGCTTGCCGAGTTCGTAAAATGCGCCCGTCTCAAACCTGGCCAGCGTGTCTCGGTTGAATCGATAGATCTGAGCCATCGTGCCGACATTTCTCCATATGTGCTTGAGGACAGACTGCTCGACTGGCAGGCGAAAGGTTATATTACCTATTGGGGATCGGGACATATGATGCTTATCGAGCGCCTTCCGGCCCCCAGAGACTCCAAAGCCAGGCTTAATGATCTGGTGTCGCGTTATGAGAATGTTCAGCGCAGGCGCATCGACGAGATATATCGTTATGCCGAGGATCGTCAATGCAGACACGATATTATTGCAAATCACTTTGGCGAGCCGCCTATAAACAACTGCCATTCATGCGATGTCTGTTTGCCTTCTCGCGAATCATATGAGCAAATAAGCCGCCAGGCATGCCCCATTGAGTCGTCACTCAGCGATGAGCAGAGACGCTCCAAAATCATTGAGACGGTGAATATGATACCAGGTAGGGTGGGCTTTACCGGATTGGTTCGAGTTCTGAAAGGCTCAATAACAAGTCACATTAAGCGTGACATATGTCCCAACTTCGGCATCTTCGCGAATCTTCCCAAAGCTGTTGTCGAGCGATGCGTAAGCGACATGCTCGAAGATGGCTCGATCCGCCGTGACGACAGCGAATACCGTCTCATATGGCCTGCAGACAAATGAGCCGCGTTTGGCATGTCTGTTGAATGCGAACGGGCGGGCCATGCTTTTGGCCTAAAATATACCCCGACAGTCATGGCATGCAGGCTGCCGAAGATTACAGAAAAGAGCGGACAAGCTCACAACAAAGCGAACATATTGTGAATTACTGCATAATTTTATCGACTGGTATTGTATATAGTCTCGCTATAATCAATAAAAGGCATTATTATCGCTGAACGCAATAATGTTGTGCTACGTATAATTACCTGTTTTTTGCAATTCTACAATTACGCATTGACATTGCGATTTATGCGGGGTATACTCCCAAAAATGCGATTTACATAGATTGTGTTACAAAGTGGGCGAAAGACTCACGAATATCAAATTGGCGCTGCACTTTAAGGAGAAATGAGATGAAAAGAATAATTATAGCAGTCGCAATTTTCGCAGCAATGGCAGTTTGCAGTTCGGCTATGGCGATTCAACTTCATTGGGATGGCATTACTGGTGGTATTGGCGGATATTACAATACCCCATCAACCAATGGAATTGGATACGGCCTCACCGATTATCATGACATGTGGTCTTGTGAAATTGTATTTGACTCGGTCAGCGGCATACCGGGTTATGTTGACGGTTCTCCTCTGATAACTTTCTGTGTGGAATGGAATGAAGACCTCATCGGTGAAAATGATTTCACTGCCACCCTGAATACCGGTGCAGTTAAGGGCGGGGTCAGTGGTCAGACAGAGACCGACTTTGACCCGCTGTCTGATCAGAGTGCATGGCTGTTTACTCAGTATTCCAACGGCGCAACATTTGGGATTGCTGATGTTAACAGGCGTGCCGCAGTTGTTCAAGAGGCAATATGGTCGCTTGAAGATGAGTTGACATGGTCAGATGACTACACTGAGACAGCCGGTGTCATCGCAAGTGCAGATGCTGCTGTAAACTCAGGCTGGACAAATCAGAATGTCAGAGTGCTCAACATAGTTTGGGCAGATGAAGAAGGACATGATGGCCAGGATGTATTGGTTATTGTTCCTGAGCCTTCTTCGATCGTAGTGTTGTTTGGCGCTCTTGGTTCGTTTGTCATTTCCAGGCGCCGAAAAAATTAAAGCATCACCTTTGAGTTTGTCGTGTCAAGCCCGCCAGCAGCAAGTCCGGCGGGCTTTTTTGTGTATGCATATAGATGCCGGGTTGCCTTTCCAAACCTTGTCAATGCCGGAACACCCGATCTGCTGAACCATAGTGCCATATTATGATGAGACGTGTGATTTGATGATAATGTGTAACTCAAAGCGTTGACATCCATTGTGTCAGATGATAAAATCTCCTTGGTGGTGCGGGAGTAGCTCAGTTGGTAGAGCGCTAGCCTTCCAAGCTGGATGTCGCGAGTTCGAGCCTCGTCTCCCGCTCCATTTTTATGTACCTGCTTTTTGCCAATATCGAGTTCAGTCCGCAGCTTTTGTATGTGCCCCTTGCAATGTTAAATTTGTGACTTTTGCATGAAGCTGGACGTCACAAGATAAATCCTAAGCAATATACGCTGAGTGGATTGTTGTTTTCATCCTGGACTTCGTATATTCAGAACGCATATCTCTATGCATATATTTTGGTGTCCTGCTGTAACAATGACTGTCAGCTTGCATTTTGCAATTTTAGTTGTTTATGAAATTGGAATTTGGTATAATTGAATGTAAAAAACATTTAGGTTCCTCTTGCCTATGGGGGCGATTGGTGTCGACAGGGAAGAGGTTGGCTTAAGTTGCGAGCCGAGGCGCCGCTGGCCTCGTAAAAAGCGGCAAACAAAGTAAACGCGAACAATAGTTACGCACTCGCTGCCTAATTAGGCAGCCATCCGCCTATCCTGGGTCGGCGTGGATAGAACCGGGTGTCATTTTAGCCGACTTGCTCGACATTTTAAGTCCGTCGACTGTCGAGGACCACCTTACGGACTGGGGTCCGAGCATCCCGCCTGCAGGAGATGAAGACCCGAGACTTAAAATGCAGAATACGCTCGTAGACGCTTTTGTCGACGCTTCTTTGGACGGGGGTTCAAGTCCCCCCGCCTCCACCAGTTTAGAAGTTAGAAGTAAGATGTTAGAGGTTAGAAGACCACGCTCACACGTCAAAATGTGAGCGTGGTTTTGCTTTATCTGCCATCTGGGGCTGTGACAAACTCTTTTGGACTGGGTTGGGCCGGATGTTAGCCGAAAACGCTCTTGACGGTTCTCTTTGCGCCAGTGTTTCTGTATAAGTCCAAAGAAATCCCGACCGACGCGTGTTAATGAGGCACATTCATGTGGTAGTATACTTGTGGTATTGATTGAAGGATGCCACCTGGTCTGCGGAAAGAACTTAGTGTTCGACAAACTAAGATCAGCTGGTGGAAACAGCGGCTTCGGCTGCAGAGTCACAGTGGGACGCCGCTGCCGAAGCATCTATCACGGGAGTCTCTGTCCTCATAATTAAGTTTGTCGAACACTAGCCATGGGTGAAGTGAAGCGAACTCGTGGAAATATGCTCTTCCCGAATATCGGAAGCGCCGAGGTACTGTCAAGAATGCCCCGAAATATCGAAATAAAAGCTCGAGTAAACGACCCGGAAGAAACTCGGAAACTCCTGGACTCGTTGAATGATAGTCCATATGAGATACTCAGTCAGAAGGATATGTTTTTCCATACAAGGGAAGGACGTCTCAAACTGAGGTTCTTAGGAGACGGTAGCGCCGAGTTGATCTCCTACAATCGCCAGGATGAGGTGGGGCCGAAGCAATCGGAGTACACTATATGCCCCGTTCAGCATCCTGATCTACTGTTGAAAGCGCTTTCGGATTCTCTGGGTGTGGCAGGGATCGTGGAGAAGACACGTGTTCTCCGCCACGTAGGTCAGACCCGTGTGCACCTGGATAGAGTGAAGGGGCTGGGAGATTACCTTGAGCTTGAGGTAGTGTTGAGGCCGGATCAGTCAGAGGAAGAAGGACGTTCCATCGCCGAGGAATTGATGCGCCGGTTGGGCATCCGATCCGAGAGCCTGATCGCCGGGGCGTATGTGGATATCCTGCCACACTGAAGTTCTCGATTCTGCCGCCTCTTCGAGGCTTATCAATTCATAGGTAATTCGGCTGTCCACGGGTTACTCTGGATTCGAATGTAGTGAAAATCCCGATACGATTGATCTTTGGACTTAGGGAAAACTGCTGACGATTGTTGCGGAGGGCACGTCTTCTCCACCAAGCAATTGAAAACAAAGATTCTCTCTGCGAAGAGCCTCGGCGATGTGATTGTTGGGGCTTTTGCCGACAGTTATTCTGATTGCACATATTGTTCGACCTGGGTGCCGAATACGGCATTAGCGTGAAGATTGCCGATTTTTCCATTGCCGGTGACTAGCGGCTTTTCCATTTGGGTGCACAGGATGTCATTCAGACACAGAGCACCTATGCTTCCTTCGGGGTGATGGATCAGGGTGTTCAGACCAGCAGCGGTCAAGCTACTGACGTGAAGCAAGCCAATTTCTGCTTGTTTGGTTGTTTCGACAAGACATCCGCCATGCGCAGGCTGATTTTGCCTAATATCAGTATCTCTAATTATCAAGTTATCGACGCGGCAGCCAAGTTTGATGTGACTGATCTCAGTGGAATGCACCTCGCTCTCGTCTATATGCAGTCCGTCTATTGTGAGTGTGCCAATATGGGAATGTTCCGATCTAGGGTCATCAACGGGAGTGTAGTACGGAATGCCCGCCTCAATGAGACACAGGGGCTCGTTGGGATTGTGATGATTGATGTTCTTGAGAGTGAGCGCTTCAATGTTGCCGCCCAGACGAAACAGGAACGGATTGGTGTGATTATATTTGTGCTTGGTTTGCCTGAGATCAACGTTCTCGATCGTGATACAGCCGAAGTTTCCGCTGGCGCCTGGGAACCAAGGGTTAATGAAGAAACCGAAGCTCTTGAATGTTCCGGTTACGTTCCTGATGATAACCCGGTCAAGCCGGCCCTTGTCTCTGGAAAGCAATCTTATGCCCTGGTCTGCGTTATCTAGGTAGACGCCGTCAATTACCACATCTGTAATATCCGATACGCTGTCGTGCTCGTCCGGAGCCAGCGCGATGAAGTCGTCGCCCGAACAGCCGGTAATGTTTCTCATGCTCAGGAATTGCCCCGGTCCCCAGAAATGTATCCCATCCTGATTTTCACCATGCATAATGTCCGGCAGGTCGATTGTGATGTTTTCCATTGTAACATGGCGCCAGTTGGCTATCAGCATAGCGAATGTTCGCTGATTGCGGATCGTTACATCACGCATAGTCAGATGCTCCACACCATAGAACTCCATCGTGATGATCCATTTCTCGTCCTTATATATAGTCGAGTCGGGTTCGGGGATTACATGATGCAGTTGCCCGGCACAGTTGTGGTTATAGGTTCCTCCTGAGAGGGTGATGTTTTTGTCGTGACGGACTTTCTTGTCCAGGTTGACGTTTTGGATAAGCGAACGGTTCGATCCCGATGCAAGGAAGAATCCACAGTCTCGTGTTTCGCACTCAATAGTCGTGTTCGAATGCACGCTAAGTCCGCGCACAAGCGCAGCGCCATCCATTATCAGATGCAGTCCACCCCATTCCAGAGCTTTGTCCAAAATAGCTTGAAGTGCTTCGGTGTCGTCTGTGCCTCCTCCGTCGATTACGTTGCTATTGAGCTTAGCATAACTACTTGCGTAGACCACGTATCTGCCGTTGTCTCTGCTCGCAGTGATCTGATTCATTTGGTTGCCTCGATCCCGGGTTTCTTTATGCTCTGTTGCTGCAATATACATCAAGCAGCCCTGTTATGTGGCAGATTATAGCATGTTTAGTGGTCCGTCATATAGTTGCTCATATAAAATTGTCGTGTTTATTGAGTAGGGCAAGAAGCCGAACCGAACATCCTTGTCCTGTGGACCTCATGGTTCATGGTGTTCTCCTGTCACGTGGCACACTGCACAGTAGTTGTAAATTGTAAGCACTTCTTCTGTGGACTACTGCGGACTATATTGTAGCAGATATATGGTATGCTGTCCGGTTGATATATTCTGCACACGTTGGGCTTGGTTCATCTCCAGTGTGAGGCCTAAACGTATTTATATGAACGTCGCCACGCTCGTATTTTGACAATATGAGCGTGGTTTTGCAATTTGTGCCCAGCAAGTCTGTGGCAAACTCCTTCGGACTGGGTTTGAACGAGCACAAAGAAGCCTGTGATATGTAATCTGACTGCTAGCTGTTGCTACCTTGAACAAAGAAGGGAGGCGTACAGTGAATGTCGTATGCATGCTTAGGTCGCATAACTATCAGCAAGCGAGACTCGGTGTGTCGAAAAAAAGACGGTGTTCACCGTTTGGAGGATTAGATGAGCAAGGTCAGATTGGGGCTAGTCGGCGCAGGACGAAGATCTAGATTCTTCTGCCAACTGGCCAGAAAACTGCCGGAATTGTTTGAGGTGGTTTCTGTGTTGGTGCGCGATCCTGAGAAGAGGGAGAGGTTTGCGCAGGAATGGAAAGTGGCAACTCCAGACAGCATGGAACAATTGGTTGCTACAAAGCCAGAGTTTGTGATAGTCTCTGTTCCTAGGGCAGTAGCGCCTACTATCATCAAGGGGCTTTTTGACCTCCATATGCCTGTTCTGTCAGAAACTCCTCCTGCCGCTGATCTGCAGGGGCTGACTTGGCTCTATCAGCAAACCGAGGGAGGTAGACACGTGCAGGTGTCAGAGCAGTTCTACCGATTCCCAATGCACGCCGCTCGAATATCAGTAGTGGAATCAGGTGTCTTGGGCAGGATAACTGAAGCTCAGGTCTCTGCAGCGCATAACTATCATGGTATAAGTCCTATGCGTAAGCTTCTTGGTGTGTATTTCGAACCTGCAATCATAACTACGCGCTTCTTCAATGGGATCATGGCTGTTCGTGAAGAAGGGGGGGCAGAGACAGTAGAGGAAAAGCAAACCCTGGCACACTTCGACTTCGGTGATAAGTTAGGTATATACGATTTTTGCTTTTCTCAATATGATACACGAATACGCGCATCTAGAGTCTTGGTGCGAGGAGAGCGTGGAGAGATATGTGGAACAACTGTGCGATACCTGGACCAGGATTTTAAACCTGTAATTGTGGAACTAGTTCGTCACGACACAGGTAATGATGCGCACCTGAGAGATATTTATAACAATCGAATCTGTTCGGAAACAACGAATTCCGCCTGGAGCTGTCCCAAAGACTGTCACCATGAAGGCATAACTCTTGGAAAAAAATGGGTCTACCGCAATCCCTTTGTATCTACCTGTCTGTCTGACGATGAAATTGCCGCCGCCCATGGTCTTCAAAAGATGGCTGAACATGTCCAAGGTGGCCCGAGTTTCTACAGTCTAGCTGAGGCATCGCAAGATCACTACCTCCACCTAATGATGGTCCAAGCCGTGGCTACCGGCAAGCCGGTAGCCACGGAGCCACAGGTTTGGTCTAGTTGGCTTCCGACAAAGGAATGAGCTTGTAATGGTCTCTGGACTTGGGAGAAAACCGTTGACAATTGTTGTGGAGAGATGTCTCCTCCATCATAATGCAATGGACTCGACAAGCTTAATGGGGTTGTTATAATAAATGCATTCTTTATAATTAAATAAGTTGCTTAAATTAAATAATTTTGCAGATCGGAGACGCTATGATTGCTATTGATTTTGATGCATTAAGCGAAGAAATAATACACATTCTGGAAAAAGAACAATCCGTAGTTTTGGCCACATCATCAGACGATAAAGTAACCGCAAGGACAATGTGCCATGTAAATGATGGTTTAGACATTTATTTTGGAACAAACAACAAAAGCAGAAAATACGAGCAAATGAATATCAACCCTCAAGTAGCATTGGCTGTTGGAAACATGCAAATAGAAGCCATTGCCACAATATGTGGACATCCCAGTAATAATCCTGAATTCAAAAATATATATAACGCAAAATTTCCTCATCTTGCTGGTCTTTATCCACCTCATGAAGATGATGTAGTAATTAAATGCACACCAACAAAAATCACCTTATTTAAATATGATGGCAAACCGTTTTGGGATATTCTTTACCCTGATCAAAAAAAGGCATGCCGCGAATAACATAGATTATTCCTGGTGCTTCTGAAACCAATCGTCTCTGATTGCATTCTGCCACGCTCAGATTTTGGCTATGTGAGCGTGGTTTTGCTTTGTATACGGTCTTGTCTGTAACAAATCCCTTTGAGCTGGGTTGGAGCGTATGTTACCAAAGACGCTCTCATATGGTTCTCTTTTGCGCGGTTTTTCTCTGTTTCTTCTTCTCGACTTTGTGAGCAATTCCAAAGGTTGAACAGAGAAATTACACGCAGCTATTGACAAGGCGCTCGATTCAGTTTAGCATTTCAGAAAAGAATGCTGTTTCTCTAACTCACGAGAGACCATGCGACGCATATGCCGTAGTCGGGTCGTGCTCATGGGGCCGGTAGGCCACGTGTGACTAGATCTGGACTGACGGCGTTTTGTTTTCTAGTCGGTCTATACTGATGACCTTCCTCTGAGAACAGACTGAAGGAGAGGAATGTTATGGGCGTTATAGAACCGACTTACCACAGTCTACGTTACAGAGAGATCGCTGCACATGCGTGGCCGGAGATAGTCCTGCCACACCTGCGAAGATACTTTCCGGCCTTGATCGAGACTGCTTTCTACGCAATTTGTTCGTCTGTAGCATACGGACTGGCCGACGAGCATTCGGACATTGACACACTACTCATCATTCCATCCGACGATTACAATGCCCACGAAACAGAATTGGTGAACTGGGCATACAGCAGTCCTGAGATAGCAACGTTCAGCCAGAGCAAGAAAGTGAATCTGAGAGTGAAAGTCAGCACTTGGCAGCGAGAAGGCGTCAGTATTCTTTTCGATGGTAATGGAAGCTGGGACAACTTCTACAATTGTCACCAACACTGGGTCCAGAGCCTCATTCCCGTCTACGATCCGCGTGGTCAGATGCAAATTGTGTATGCCTCACTAGCTCGAATGCCAGAGGGACTGGCTGAGCGGGCTGCAAAGCAATGTGCAAGTCAACTCGCAGATATACGCTGTGTTCTTCAGGAACTAGATATGCTATGTCGGGAGCGTTTCGTTGGGCTACTCGCATACAGCATTGTCTCGCGGACGCTTCCCTTTCTGTTCCATCGCGAGAAGGCTCTGCTGCCATTTCACAAATGGCAATGGCCACTAGCAGAACGGCTCAGTGAAGAGTCCAAAGCTGTGCTTCAACAACTTCGGGCAATGCTAGAAGGACAGATCCACAGTATCTCCTTTCCACAGGGCTTGATTGGCAATGAGGTGGAGAGAATCGCAAGCCGAGCACTTCCTCTTCCGATAGGAATCGACCTCTCGCCTGAAGAGACAGAGCGGGCTTTGGCCTCAATCCAGTGGCATCTTGACGAGCGCGGTTGCTATCAGATGGTTCGCGCTCGCGCGCGAGGATGGCGTGAAGCATCACTTCAGTACATGTGCGCAACTCGCTGTCTATTGATCAAAGGCACCATATTGCTGGAGATAGGCCGGATTGCTTGCGGCGAAGGTGTGAGCGTAATGTGGGAACAAGTCCATAAGCGTGTTCCGGGCCTGGAAGACTGCCTCTGGCCACAGGCAGGTGAAGATCCATTCGGGAAAACACTTCAGGGAATCGATATCCTTCGCCATAGATTTAGGTGTAAACATGCTTTGCCGCAACAATATCTAAATTGCCCGTTGTCAAGCCCGCCATCCTACGATTTGGCATGCATTCTCGAAGAACTATAAAGGTTTGAGTGAGCAGATGAGTCATTATGAGATAGGAAGTGGCACTGCCGATCCTGTCTTTGGACCTAAGCAATTTACGGTCAGTAAATTGCACGATTGTATTTGGTTATACCGGTGTGAAAAACTATAGTGGTATGCAAGCGACCAACCGTGATTTACCTAGAGAAAATCACAGACGATTCGTTGTGGAGGGCACGCTTCCTCCAACAAACAACTGAAAACAAAGTATCTATATATAAGAGCCCCGGCGATGTGAGAGCCGGGGTTTTGCGTTGCTATATCAGTGTTTTCCGTATACAGATGCCAGAACATCGACGATGCCGCAGTAATAATCGAACGGAACGATTCCGGCTTTGCCGCTTATGAAGTTGTTGAGCGTCTCTTCAGTGAAGACTCTGTATACCCTTTGCTCATATGGCAAAAGGTCCACCGTTTCAACATGGTTATCTATCCTCGACCTTATCTCAAGTGCGAATTCCCTGGGTTCTTCTCTGTCGAGTAAGGTGAAGAGGTAGTTTTCAGTATTTACCACGCATGCCAGGTCTCTCCAGTTATTCGAAGTGGGATAGCCGTAACATATCTCGATCACGCACCTAGTGCCATCAGCCGTATTCATGACCACCGTGGTATTGTCGTCTATCGAGCCGCCATATATATGATTGGTCGTAAATCCAATAGAAGATGTGATTGGTTGTCCTGCTATTTGCAGGAAGAGGTCTATGTAGTGAGCGCCCTCGTTCATGAATGGGCCTCCGAGAGCCAGCTCTTTGTCGATCATCCAGGCGTTTCCCCAGTCGACATACCTCTGAACCGGACCTGCCATGTTCCTGAAATAACAGTGGACGACTTTCCCGATATCATGTTTTTCTCGAAATGCGTTGATAGTGAGCAGGATCGGACTGAACCTCAACGGCAGTGCGACGTCTGTGTAGATGCCGTTTTTCTTTGCGGTTTCGGCGAGTGAACGCATAGTATCTGGATCATCGGTTATCGGCTTCTCTGTGCACACGGGGATGTTGCGTGCCAATATTTCTTTCAGGATGCCTGCCATATCGCGATGCTTGCCGAATGAGAAGACGAAGTCGGGTTTTTCCGTGTCGAGCATGACTTTGTAATCGTTGTATCCGCGGCACCCGAATGCGGCTGACTTTTCTTCTATGAATGCTGTGTCCACATCCGCAATTGCCACAATCTCATGAGGCATTTTTTTTATCGTATTGAGAAACATCATTGCATGAAAATGCCTGGCGCCTGCAAAAGCGATTTTCAGTCTTTCAGCCATATTCGTTCTCCTCGTTTCATGGACAGTGCTGCATTTTCCGCCAGTATGGCAGCGTTTATTCCTTCGGATATGCCGGGTTGTGGAGCATTGCCGGACTTCACCGATTCGATGAAATGACTCACCTCGGCGAGATACATTTTATCGTTTTCGATTTCGATCTTATCGGTGCCGTCCGAATTCTCCATAATCACTGTATTCTGGAGAATAAACGTTCTGCCCTTGGTGCCAATGACTTCAAATTCGGTGGTCGATGAGTTGACGTTCCAGTAATTTGCGTCGATGATAGTCTTGCATCCGTTCTCGTGTGAGAGAATGATGTGGGCGTTATCTTCAGCAGACTGCCCGTGGAACGCAGAATCTCCATATGCATCGATACACATCACTCCGCTGCCAATAAGCCATGGTGCAAGGTCGAAATAATGGACACTGTTGACGAGCATTATCCCGCCGCCCATATCGGGGTCGGCGCGCCAAGATCCCTCTATTGCGCTTGGTGCGCTGTATCTGGACCTGATCTGGACTGGGGTGCCGATCTTTCCCTGTTCAATCAACTCGCGTATGGCCATAAATTTTTTGCTGAATCTGAGGCAAAAGCCCACCATAACGCTGACTTTGCCGGTTTCGATAATGCCTTTCAGCCGTTGTCCTTCGCTTGCAGTCAATGGGAGCGGTTTTTCGCACAGAACATGTATTCCTTTTGATATCAGGTGTTCCACGACCCGTGCATGCAGATACGGAGGCAGACTGACGCTGGCGATCTCAGCCATCGAGGCATCCAGTTTTGCGTAGTCGTCAAGGAATGTGCAGTTTAGTTCATCGGCTATCAACTGACCTTTCGGGTTTGTGTCAACTACTACGCTTATCTGCTCATCTAGTTCTTTGTATGAGTTCAGGTGTTTTCTGGCGTTTGCGCCACAGATTCCGATTATTGCAACTTTCATATTTTCATCTCTTTTAGAATGCTCTTGCATTGCATGAGCAAAAACTTTATATGGCAGCCCAACAATGGACTTTATAATATAGCATCTGATGTTTCGCAGTGCAAGCTTTCCGGCGCAAAAAGTCTACAACATCTTTCAATTTCTAACTTCCTGCCTATAACATGGTATAATGTGTGGCTGCTATATGAGCCCAGGAACGGAACAATTGATATATCGGCAAAGTCGAAATAAGTGGAATTTCATAGGCATGTGTATGTGGAGGGACTGATGAAGGGAAGCAGAGTTCGTTATCTTATTCCATTAGTCATCATAGCAGTCTGGGTAATAATATTGGCCAACGCCGGGCGTGCGGACACGGTATCCGATTCGTGGCCGGTGTGGCCTGAGTTTCATGCAGACATGATGCATATCGGGCGCAATCCGAATTCGAGCGACTTGGAGAATCCAGCTTCTTTGGATATAATCTGGGTCTTTCCACGCCCCGATGCAGATTATGCCTCTGAACTTGAGTCCGCAGTTGATGACACCGAATCCAATCCCAAAACAGGTTACAGTCATTTTCATACCGACAAAGGTATTTGGGATGAATGCACCGCAGAAGATGCCTGGTCATACAAATATGTGTTGGATGATGAGGACGATGAATACAGCGACAACTCTGTAGAATATGGCTATCATTCAATGAGTGCCGTTCCCTCGAATTATACTTCCATCACCTCAAAGACCTGGAAAATAGACACAGCGAGCTGGACTTTTCCGTATGGCGGCGAAGAATCCACTATGAAGTTGGGTTACTATTACATATATGTATGGGTCCCGACTGCTCCAGATGATGAGAATTTTTCATTTACCACCAAGGCCGTTTATACAGTCTACGATGACACCGGCAGCACCCAGATAACTTTCGACCAGTCTGATGGAGGCGGCTGGCAGCTTTTAAGCGACAGTCAGTTTTCATTCAAGGACGAGACCAAGACCAGCTATTACGGTGTCGAGCTTACCAATGTGACGGATCAGACTTACAATGAGATGCTGACCGATAGTGATAATAGTGATAGCAGCGATGATGACGACGACGATGATGATGATACACAGAGCAGTGTAGAAATTCGTGTTGCTGCCGATGCGGTCAAGTTCGTCAGGGGCACTGGCATGGAGATATATTCTTCGCCGGTCAGTGCCACAGTCGAATATTGCATGACCCATGATTCCAGCAAGGCGGACGAGTATGAAACGCAACAGGAAGATTATAATGGGCAGTCACCAGTGGTCTACATCGGAACTGTCGAAAAGCCGCTGGTCAGTGATGACGATGCTCCTGATACGGGTGCGGTCTACTGTGTAAACTCCGTCACTCCAATCAACGGCACGCTCGACGACAACCCCCAATATGAGGAGCTTTCCGAGAGGTTGGGCACAGCCATCTGGCGCTATCCATCGCGTGTGCTTGAGCCGGATGAAGAGCAGCCGTCATGGGAGCCGGAGCCAGATGCGGCTTATAAATATAAACGCAAGAATCCTATTGAAGGTCCGGTAGAGGGCGGTTTCTATTCCACTCCCACTCTTGCCCATGCGACAATTAACGGTGCCACCACGCTGGTGTGTTATATGACCGGCTGCGACAGACAGGTCTACGCTCTGGATGCCGAAACAGGCGAGCTTCTCTGGAAGGGCCCGGGCATGACTGTAGGCGAGCGGGCAGATACCGGATGGAATGAAATAACCAGTCGAGACGACGCTTTCGGCGGCAGCATTCGTTACTCCACCAATTCCACTGCGGTCACACGCTGGACTTTTGATTCAAGTAAGCTCGCAATGTCGAGAAGCAGCCAGGGAGATGGTTGGTCATACAGCGTATATGCCTGGATACCTCCTGTCGGCTATGGTGAAACATCCGCAAGGGGTAAAGGCAAATATGTTATTTCATACAATGGCAGTGATACAGCCACTGTAATAATCAACCAATCGAGCACATCAAACCAGGGCAAATGGGTGCAGCTCGGATCCTCATATTTCAACGTCAAAGAAGTCAGTCTCCAGCCGGTTACTTCAGGCAGGACTGTGGTTTCCGACGCTGTAATGATAGTCCCTGATACCATAGGCACATTCAGCTATTGCAGTCCGGTTGCCAATATCAGTAAGTCGCTGAATGAGTATGATGTCACCGGCACAGATACGACCAACATGATCGCCGACACCATTTTCGCCGTCACTGCAACCGGCAGAGTAATCTCTTTCAGCGCAGACGGCCTGCAGCAGGACAATCTCAGCGAGGTCAAATGGGTCTATCCGAAGATTCGGACCAAGGCTGAGATTACGGAACCGAGCGATGCGGATGCAGACCCGCTTGGCTCGATTGGTGCCACTCCGACTTATTGGTTTAAGAACAGCATAGGGCATCTGTTTGTTGCTGCTCTTGACGGCCATATCTATTGCCTCAATACATCAGACGGCAGCGAAGTGTGGACGTATTTCGACCAGGCTGAATCCGATTCATTTGGAGACGAAGTGACTGTGGGTGGTTTCACCTCGACTCCGACTATAGACGACTCAACCAGTCAACTCTTTATCGGCTCGGTAACCGGCTATTTCTACAGTATCAATGCAACGGATGGCAGCCTGATTTGGAGATATCCAGACAATGATACTGAGCCTCTCGGCGCATTCAGGTATTCGACCACTGTTGTCGGCGATGCTTCGGATGGCAAGACAGTGAATGGATCCGCTGAACTGCATCGTGCATGGATAGGCAGCACTGACGGCACTGTTTACAGTTTCAATGCGCAAAAAACCGGGGTTGATCTGGACAACCGCCGTCTATACGTATCATATCCCACATCGAGCACTCGCAAAATTCATGGTGGTGTTGATTACACTGAATTTAGCATTTCTCCGATCCAGGGGTCGGTTGCGTTCGATGCTGCGCCTGCCAGCAAAGACCCAACCTATTACACGCGGTCATCGGACAAGGCGAGTGTGGGCGTGGAAAACACAATGACCATGTATGCCGGTGACATGGAGGGCAGACTCTACTGGCTCAGCGCCAACTCAGGCCGCAGCGACTGGCGTTTTGACTCATCCAATCCGAATGCAACGCAGGCGGATCTTTCCCCTGGCGGAAATGAAAAGAATAGAAAGGGCAAGAACTATCAGTATTTCCAGACAATGGGCGAGCTTTTCTCGTCGCCCAACGTCACGCCGTTCAAATACGGGACTACAAGTAACCCGATAAGTTATGTTTATGTGGGCTGCTCGGATGGTCGGGTGTATGCTTTTTCGGATTATGGCGGTGCGTGGGGCGGCAGTTGGGCTGGTGGTTACTGGCCGTTCCCTGAAGACTCGATGAAGTCCGAGGGCTTGGAATCTGATCCTGAGGTCCAGTGCGAGATTTTCAAGAATGACTTTTATCAGAATTCCGTTAACAACGAGCCTAATCCTAAGGGAACAAAGCCCAGCACGGACCCTGACGGCAATCCTACCACCTTATACTACACACCTTACTCCTCAGACACAAATGCTTGGTATCACTACAACACTTCCGGCAATGAATGGATAGTAAGCCCGGATATGAAAATGATTACCAACGTGCCGACGAGCACGGGTACAGCATTCGATATGGATGTGGACAACCTGCTGAAGGATGCCGCCAAGGAGCAGCGTAAATTTTACTTTGGCGGCAGTGCCCGTACCAATGACACGCCTATCTACTTTGAGTGGGGCGAAACAATCAACATCATCCTGTGGAACCTGCCGGCCAGGAAAAATCTCAAGGGTAGGGGTTCTTCTGCGTTTAAGCTGTCAATGGCGAACGCCAGCGGTGGTTCCAGTGCGGGCAGCATCACGACGAGCACCAGGTTCAAAGTCAAAGAATACAATGTTTTATATGGCAGCACCGGCGATGATTTTGCGCCTTTGTTAAGGGATAGCAACGGCAAGACTGTCAGACGCACCTATGCATATCTTGCTCTCAAGATCAACTACAAGCGGTCCAACAACAATGATCCGCCGAGTCCCGGTCCGGGATGGACATTAAAGATATCTGTCACCAGCAGGGACGGCACCACATCGTCGTCTTCTTACACCACAAAGACCTATCCCATCGCACGCCTGATTTCGGGTAATCCGCCGACACCATTTGTTGCGGACGAGGTATATCAGGAGCAGGATATTGGTGTAAACAATCCCCTTGCCATCATGGACGACCAGGGGGAAACCTATGATGACAATAGCTGGATTACCGGAAAAACAAGCAGCACTAATGTTTCGATTGCCTGGCCGAACTCCAGTAGCACTACAACTGATTTCCGCGCTACGAGCGTTACTGCCTGGGGTTCATACGGCAAGTCCAGAAACGATCCAGAGGCGCATTATAACGGCAATGCCAAGCTGGATACTACCACAGATCTAACTACAGGCACTACAACCAACACGTACAGCAATAGCATTCTGCCGACAGTCGACCTGTGGGCGGTAAACCATGGCACCACTTCGCGTCAGGCGCGGCTTTGGGTAATGGACAGGAGCGCGACCGGCACTAATCAAAGCAAGTCGGGGAATTGGTATAAACTAGGCAGATTCAGAATAAGTGCTGACGAGCTTGGCTGGAATGGTGGTGAGACTGCAATTAAATATTCTGGCGGGGTCAAGTTCCCCTGGGAGTTCAGCATAGGTTCGGCTGATTACCCGAATATTTCAAAGCAGCATCAAAGTTATCAGAAGGCCAGCGATGGCGCTGATCCTTCAAACGGCAGCACCGAACTGCCGCGCGTATATGAGTCCGGTGAATCCAGTATAAAGCCTCCATTGGAGTACGATGATTGTATTTTGCGGCCTGATGCGGTGTATGTATCGATTGATGTGCCGCGTTTCCAACCCGCCAATATTTATGGTGCAGGCAAATCAAACTCGGGTTACAGCAAACGTATGAAGACTTATATTGATTCGGATGGTGATGGGAAGTGGGATTCCGGCAATGTGACCATCGGCAAACCCGCCACCTATCAGGAAGCGTATCGCAGGTTTTCCTGCGGCGTCAGGGTCCCGCCCGATCCAAAGATTGAGGTTGAGCAGCAGACTATCGATATTGGCCGTACGCCTCATGGACTGGGTTTAGGTCTAACTGATGCTCAGGCATTCAGCCCATACAATCCGAATCCGGATGTTTCTCAGTGGTTCAAGGAAGTCACCATCAAGAATGCGGGCAATGTGAACATACCCGATATGTATATAGGCCGCCAGGTTCGCCTATACAGCGATCAGGCAGGTTCAATTTCTCCGGTTCCCTATAACTGCATTACAAGTTCATTGGACTGGAGCGCTGACAGCCCATTCCAGGACTTCAAGGAATCTCCATTTACAACATCGATCACATCGTTAGATATAAACTCGGCATCTGCCAATTCAAATGCCTACTGCTATACGCTCACCAAGTCCAAGGTAGGCGATCCCGACCCAAGTATAATGACGATACCCGACAAGCGTAAATGGGATATGAACTTCTATGACAAGAGCACCACGCGTTACACCAAGGATTATACCGAAGGTGTGCTGACCAATCTCAACAGCGCGTTCGGCACGAGTCTCGATACAGACGAGCCGCTGCCTGTGAAGGTGAGCGTGGAGGTGCCGTTGACTCAGCCGATAGGAGCATATCGCAGTTATGACTTGGCATATGGTCTGCCTTACGTGCCTGTGTTTGCCGACCTTGATGGAGATGGTGTTCTTGACTTGAAATCAGAGCCTGTAGCCGAGACCAGCTTCCAGCTCAATTTAAGCGTACGTGAAAACCAGCTCACGGGCGGTGTCACCAAGTTGACTCTGCCGCAGATCGATATTCCTGATTCGGGCACCAATTTGACGCCGCGAGTGGGTGATTCCACTCCCGCTGCATTCAGGGATCCGGCTTCTGGAAGCATCTATTTATTCTGGTCAAGCAACAGGATGCTGGCCAGCAGCAGCGAGTATCCAACGAGTGCCAATGATTCCAACAGCACAGACTTTGCCAATGCGCCATGGTTTATCGATCGTGCCACATTAAACTGGGATAGTGGTAAGTGGGAACAGGCTGATGAGAATCGATGGTGGTCCGTGCCGACAGCAGGTTCATCGAATTCCATACTGCCGCCTACTGGCAAGCAGTGGCCTACTGATGTGTCTACTCCTATGAGGTGGACACTGGGCGGCAGTGACACTGACTTCTATTCGGTTCGTCACCATTCGCCTTCAATAGCCAACAGGCTCACATCCGACTCGGTAACCGGTTACACTCCAAGCTCAAGTTCATCAGGAAGCGCAAATTCCACGTGGCCCACGTGGCTGGCGTGGGCAGGTGACGCCGATGTAGAGAACAGCGACAATAAAGTCACACAGGATCATTTGATCTTCTATACGAATGTTACCGGAGGCGACGTCACTTCCGAAGATGCCACGATCAACTATATCAAGCATGATCCCATTACGATCAAGCGCTCACCAAGTATGGCTATTTATGGTGACAGAGCCTGGATGTTCTGGCAGGGCGAGAATGACGGCAAGCTCTCGCTTATGTATTCGACAAACGATACATCAAAGTTTTCGATAGACGGATGGGCTGATGACAATGTGCTTGCCGTGTCGGGTTGTCTGTCTTCGGTAAGTGCTCCAAACTGCATATTCCGCCGTTTCTGGGGTGACTTGAACACTAGCCCGGACTATTCCGGCTGCAAGGAGCTTCTGGATGTCATCTACGCGGGGACGAGCAAGTACACCCAGAACTCTGATATACTGCTGAGTCGTTATATCGCTGCAAATCAGAATGACATCAACAACCAGACTGATGCGACCATTAAGGAAGCACTGAGCAATGCTCTGCCGAGCAAAGTCGCTCGGTCCATGCCCAGAGTCTTTAACGAGAAGCTCAGGCGCGATCCCAAATACGGGTTCTATGCCTCGCAGCATCTGTCGTGGATAAAGCCGGATATGACATCGCTTGTTGCGGACAGTTGGGGCAGGGACGAATATACTGCATCCTCAACCGATGTGCCTTATATACATGTGCTGCTGCCCGAGGGCTACACTTTGCCTGACGGGACCACGATTAGCAGCGAATACATAGTAAGCGCCACTGACGGCAGCATCAGGTCTGTGAATGATGGTGATGACTGGAATGACGGGACCGAGGTAGTAGCAGCCTCAGCACCCAGCATTACATACGATGAAGCGACCGGCATATACACTTACGAATATGCCAGTGCTGAGACAACGGCAATATTGGGCAAGATGTTGATCGACTTTTCGGGTGGAGTAGTCCGGTTCACGCAGCCTCTTAACGAGGTCAAGGACGGTGACAGTTTCATTGCGCCGGAGGTTCGTGCGGACTATACTCCTCTGACCTGGCGTCTGACCACTGATGATGCTGTCGATAACAGTCCCAGGGCATTTATCGAGCGCACTGACATGAACTCGACGACAAACCCCGGCTTGTGCAAATTCGATGGCACGAGTGCGCCGGTAGACAGGTTGTGGGTGTTCTGGCGCAAAGCGGGGACCGGTGTCAAGACCAGCACTATATACTACAAGACCTATCGTGTCGGCATTGACCTAGCGGCGCTGGGCTATGACCCAATTCCGATGGTTACGCAGCGCAGTGTTTCGGGAGCTTCCGTGGGTCATGTCAACCCTTCGGCTGACCTGGCTATCGACAATGCCCGTGGTCCATGGGAGGTAAATCGAGCAGGGACCAAGATATATTTCAGTGAGGTCGACGAGCGTTATCAGTCATTAAATGGCGCGTTGTTTGATAATCCTCCAGCCGATATTAAGATCAAGTATACACCCAGTTCATCGAGTGGTACAGGCTCGCAGGTGACTGTGACTGCAAAGGACATATATTGGATTGAAGAGACACCCGAGCAGTCGCTTTTGGGCTTTTCTGCGGACGGAAATGTCAATGAAGACAGCATATATGCATTTGCGGACCCAGGATATCCAAACTCAAGTGGAACTTTCGTGGCTCCAACTTCTTCAAAGATATGGGTATTTTGGACAAGCACCCGTGGCGGCACCTCCGATTTGTTCTGGGAAACAGTGAGTCCGAGCTTTGCCGCCGATTAGTTCGGTTTGTAATACCGATGGCCCCGTGCATATGTGCGGGGCCGGAGGTAATTTTATTGACATTCTGCTGTGTTTGATGCTACGATATTCCTCGTGCATGTTGTTAATGGAGATTAGGAATTATATATGAGTCCGTCACCCAAATCCGCGCCTTCCGCAGTTGTAGGTTTGGACATCGGCACAGATACGATCAAGGTAGCCGAGGCCAAGAAAACCAAGGACGGGATAGCCATAACTGGTCTGGGCATTGCTCCCCTACCTGAAGGTGTGGTGGAAAACGAAGTAATTGTCGACCCCAAGGCTCTGGGCAGTGCAATTAAGTCTCTGCTGGCCGAGAGTGGAATAAAGACGAAAAAGAGCGTCAGTTCTGTGGCGGGGCAGTCACGGGTAGTCGTTCGTGTTATTGATGTTCCCAAGATGAGCGGCAAGGAATTGGCTGAGACGATCAAATGGGAAGTCGAGCGGCATGTTCCGTTTCCTCCGAATGAGATTGTGATGGATTTTCAGCCGGTGGAGCGGCCCAGTGCTGATCCTAACGCGCAGAACATGGAAGTGCTGCTTGCGGTTGCGCAGCAGGAGCTGATAGACAGTCATGTGCAGATGCTTATGGCGGCAGGTCTTAAGCCCATGGCGATAGATATAGAGTCTCTGGCTGCAAGCCGTGCGCTTGTGGAGACTTCCACCAACGGCGTAAAGGACGAAGTTGTCGCCATCGTCAACATTGGGGCACATAACACTGATCTCGGCATATTTGAAAAGGGTATTCTCACGTTTCCAAGTCCTCCGCTCGGCATAGCAGGTGCTACATTCACGCAGGAAATCGCCGAGGCTCTTGGTCAGAGCATTGAGCAGGCCGAGATTACGAAGAAGGAATACGCCGCGGTGGACCTGGACGGTTTTGCGGACAGTGCAGCCGATGACCAGAGTGGTTTCGACTTTGGTTCTGAGCCGACTTCTTTTGGCACTTCGGTTGGTCCTGAGGATTCAGCCGGTAGTTTTACGCTTGATATGGACGAACCCGGTTCTGCCCCAACTCCTGTATCAGGAGATGCGGACACCGAGGCGGTTCAGCCCGGAGGTTTTGCAAACACTATCGACGGTCCCGATTTCGGCTCCGATGATGCGCTTGGCGGGATCACATTCGGTTCACCCGAGTCTGCACCCTCAAAGCCTGCATTTGATCTTGACGGTGAACCGGATCAAGCAAGTCCTGCGTTTGATTTAGGGTCGGACGAACCGGAGGACGAGGGTCAGGCATTCGATCTGGGTGGTGGTGAGCCTGCGAGTGGACAGATAAAGCCGTCATTCGACCTTGATGACCAGGATGAAATGCCGTCGATGGACACTGAAAAGGTGGAGCCTAATTTCGATCTGAGTGACACCAGCAGGAATGCCGATCCCGGTGAAGAGGTGCTTGTGCCGGTGCCGGTGGCCAAGCCTGCTGGAAGTGGATCGATGGAAGAGAATGTTTTCAAAGCGATCTCGGGCGTGTTGACGGACCTTGCGGTCGAACTGCGACGTTCGCTTGATTATTACGGCACGAAGTATGCCAATCCTCCGCAGCGCATATATCTGTGTGGAGGGACGGCCAAAATGCCCAAGTTGGACAAGTTTCTGAGTAGAGAGCTTGGGGTGCCATGTGAAGTTGCTGATCCGATGAAGTATCTGAAGGTAGACGTGCCTTCGGCTTCACCGCAATATTTAAAGGACATCTCGCCGGTCTTTTCCGTATGTATAGGTCTGGCGATTAGAGATATGATCGGCTGAATTGTCGATCGATGGAGTAACGCAAGCAAATGATCAAAATAAACTTGCTGCCGCGTACAATAAACGAGAAGGCGGTCATCAGAAACACAGCGATAGCTTTTGGTGTAGTTCTGATCGCCATCATTGTAGGCGGATTTGTGTTTTCCACAAACCTGGGTAATCAGGTATCCCAAAAGGAATCTGAAGCTCAGGCGGCAGAGGCATGGCAGAGCAGGGTCGAGGGGATTCAAAAACAGGCTGCCGACCAGCAGGCCTCGGTCAAGCCGATCAAGGATAAGCTTGACTTTATCAATTCCGTTCTCAAATTCAACGGTGTATATCCAAAGCTCTTTTCCGATGTTGCCAAGTGGACTTATGAGAAGGTCATGTATACAGGCATGGCTTGTGATGGCACTCAGTTGGTAATCACGGCTCAAACGAAGAACCTCGATTATTTGGGCAGATACCTGCTGAACATGTATCGCGCAACCGACCTTTTTACCGAGGTTACAATTTCCGGTGTTCCGGGTTATGGCGATGCCGGCGCTGCCAGTGTGGCAAATGGTTTTCCGAACGGTATGCCGGGAGAGATGTCACCGCAGATGTCAGGTCCATCGTTTGATCCCGGCACTCAGTCATCTCTTGCCGGCATCAGTGCGATCAGCTCTTCTATGCAGAATATTCCTGGGGAAAAGGGTTGGATCAGCTTTACTGTGTTGTGTAAGCTCAAGACTCCCATAACGGCTCCTTCGTTTGCTGGAGCGGGTGGTTCAGCGCCTGTCGGCGCGCCGGGTGCAACGGGTATGCCATAACTAATTCGGCGGACGGTTAGTAAGGAATAATAATGAGTTTTTCCAAACTTAAACAGATACATGTCATAATCATTGGTGCTTTCCTATGCGTTCTTGCAATTGTCGGCGTATTTATGCTGCTTGTAAAGCCCAAGCAGGAGGCTGTGAAAGCCGCTCAGGCACGAGTTGATAAATGCACGCTTGCTAATTCGGCATCTGAGAACCAGGCCATCCAGAGTTTGAACAATGCGATCCGCGAGACAAATAGCATTCAGCAGATAATGAATGAACAGATGAAAAAGCGCATGCCAAACCTGAACTTTGCCCGCCGCGATCTTGGCATGCTTCAACTTTGGCACGAGCAAATAAGCACGCTTGGCCCACTGCTTGAGAACTTTGCAAAGGACAAGAATGTAAAGGTAATAAACGCCAAGTTTTCGCTTCCGGCGCCCCCGGCAAATCCGAATAATGCAATCTTCGATCAGGATGTGCTGGTATTTCAGCTCGGCACTGTTGTGGTTCAGGGCAGCTTCAAGGACCTGATGGCAAATATACAGCGGTGGAACAACTGCAGCAGACTAGTAATGGTATCACAGCCGATGCTTAGCGGGATTAGTCCGAATCTTACGGCGAGTTATGCTCTTACATGCTATATTTTCCCAGCTGCCAAGGGCGGCGAGAAGATTCAGATGGCAGGCACAGGGGAAGCTGGGGATGCAGCAGGTGCATCTCCTGGTATGACTATGCCTGGAGCGCCATAAGATGGTGCTGATATTGGGAGTTGAACTTTAATGGATTGGCTTAAAGATAAAAAGAACCAGCCGATAATCGCGGTTATCGCGGCAGTGATAATCGTGGCTGTGTTTGTGTTTTTGCTTCGTCCAATGATTTTCGGTGGTGGTTCAAGCGAGGACACTGCAGCCCAGACGTCACCGGATATGACGGGACAGCCTACTACAGATCCGAATATGACGGGACAGCAGGGCGCGGACCCGAATATGATGGGGCAGCCAACTGCATCCCCATCTCCTGATGCAAATACAGCGGCTCAACCGGCTCAGAGCGATCAGGTTTCCAGTGGCGCAACTCCCATGGAGGCATGGAGGTCTGACCCGTTTCTTCCCGTAGGCTATAAGGCGCCGAAGAAGCGTGTTGTGAGAAAACTGCCGATTGCAGATTTTCCTTTTCCGACTGTTCTATTGCCAAAGACAGATATACAAAAGACTGAATATCAAGAGGCTCAGCAGCCGGTCAGGCGAATGGCAGGGTTGTTGCTTAACAAGCGAGTTTATGCGATCATAGAGACAAATGGTTCAACTGAGATTGTCCAGCCAGGTCAGCAGCTGAAGGATCACCTGGCGGTTGTTGAGAAGATAGAGCAGGACAAGGTAATCCTTAAGACGACGGATAAGAAACCCAGATATATAGTTGTAAGAATGGCTTCCTCGCCAAAAAACGATATTGGCACGGGTGCAGTTTCGGGTGAGACAGGTCTCATCGGCGGTGGCGCACCTCAAAAGCAGCGAGGAGTCAGACTGCCGCCGACAATGTGAAGTGATCTATGCTCATAAGCGGAACCTTGATTTGTGATAGCAAGTCAAACCAAATGTAGGCTTCAGCTTGAGATATGGTATTGTATGTGTAGTATGCGCAGGAGGATTAAAATGGGCAAGCAATTAAAGGGGTTAATTGTTGCGCTGATAATAGCGGCAGCAGCCTCGGGGCTGATGTGTTCTGCAGGCTTTGCCGCAGCGGACAAGGGTGAGCCTGTCACTATTGAATTAAAGGATATTGATGTAAAGACTGCTATTGATGCGTTGTTCAGCGGCACAGGCATCGGCTATGCTGTTGATTCTCAGGTGGCAGGTGTTGTCTCATCATTTTCGGTTAAGGACACGCCTTTCGAGGTAGCGCTAAAGACATTAGTAAAGGCAAACGGCCTTGTATATCGTCTTGACAACGGCATCTATATCATCAGCAAGAAGCCCGAGCAGACCGATATGAATCGCCCCGTCGATATTCAGAGTGAGATTCCGCAGGTTGATACGACCACGACATCCGAGTCGATTATCGACAAGGTTGCACTAAACCACACCGGCGCGAGCGAGCTGCTCAATATGATGAATGGTAATACCAACAACACTAACGGTTTTGGCACGAGTGGTTTTGGCAGCAGCAGTAGTTTCGGTAGTATTGGCGGCAGCAGCGGCTTTGGCAGCAGTGGCGGCTTTGGCAGCAGCGGTGGCAGCTGGGGTAGCAGCAGCGGCAGCAGTGGCGGCTGGGGCAGCAGCAGTGGCAGCAGTGGCAGAAGCTGGTAGGATGCTTAATATTATAAAGATTTGTGCCCTTTAACCGGAGGAGGAAATAGTAGATGCTTCAAATATTAAAGCCATGGCATATATCAAGGGTCAGGGCTTTGCTGGTTGCCGTAATGGCTCTCGCAGTATTTATACTTGCGGGCGCAGCGGATGCGATTTCACTACAAATCAAGGACCTTCCGCTCAAGGAAGTGGTAATGCTGCTTACCCAGCAGAGCGGTACAAACATAGTCATAGCGGATGACTCCAAGCTGGATAAAAAGGTAACAGCTTCTCTGAATGATATTTCTATTGAGAAGGCGCTTGATTATGTAGTGAAGGGTGCAGGAGTTTCTTATAAAAAGACAAACGACGGCACATATATAATTGGTGCAGCAATCGATGATGAACCTGCTGTATCGCTGACAGACGTGGCTGCCTCGCTTCCTCCGGTCGAGGTTCCTGCATATCAATCTGTGAGCAATCAGAACAAGCAAGTTGTTGTTGTGAAGCTTATTCATTCCAAGCCCAGTGAATTATTGAGGCTTATCGGATGGGAGGGCAGGAATCCGCTGCCCAACTGTGACTCTATATGTCCCGAAGGCTTTGGTAATGGATATACGATCAGGGAGACAGTCAGGCCGTTGACAACAATCAACAATGACGGTCAGATATTCGATCCCATGTCGAACATACGAAATCAGAACAGCCAGCCGGTTGTTCCGTCAATTGATCCGAGCAGTCTGAGCCGTGGATCGGGAAGAGCAGCCGATCAAGTGACGGGTGCATCGCAATATCCTAATGCAGGTGCTATGCGACCTGGTGGTTATGCTCCCGGCGGCGGCAATTATAATCAAGGCGGCTATGGTGGTCAGACGCCATACTCCAGGCAAGGTGCCACACCTTCTTCATCCAGCACATCCGGCAATGACAGTTTTCTCATGCCGGATGGAATAGATGATGTAAAACCATTCGACCTTGATAACTCGATCATCGTAAAAGGCACCGAGGACGGCATCGAGGATTTCAAGAGGATCGTACGTATGCTCGATGTTCCTCCGAAGCAGGTTCAGATCAAGGCTGAGTTTATCGAGGTTACAACAACCGACATCAAAAAATTCGGAATCGACTGGAGCCTTGAAAGGATCAATGAGAGTTTCAACACATCATTTAATCCTGAAGGCAATGTAGTCATCGGTTTTACCAGTGGCAACCTTACTGCTCAGCTCAAAGCTCAGCTTACGAGCGAAGTCGGACGGATTATCAACTCACCGATTATTTCGACAATAAACAACCAGACGGGTTATATACAGATATCGGACGTTATACCTTATTGGCAGAGCGTAACGGTAGTTTCAGACAGCACCACAAACACTTCCTATTCGGTGAACTATATCGAGATCCAAAGCATATTAGCGGTTTTGCCACGGGTTAACGGAGATGGTACGATTACGATGACTCTATACCCGCAGGTAGCTGACACAGGAACTATATATACAGGTCCTGACGGCACTCAGATTCCTGAAGAGCGCACGCAGTCGCTGTCTTGTCAGAGGCGAGTATCAAATGGTGAGACCGTTGTAATTGGCGGGTTTGTCAGGAAGTCCGATTCCAACTCCTACAAGAGTATTCCAATTCTCTGCGATCTGCCGATTGTTGGCAGTCTGTTCAGAACTCACTCAAACACGACCGAGGATCGTGAACTATTGATCTTTGTTACACCGACCATCATCTCTCCATCTGGCACGGGTGTGGTGGGCGAGTCTCTTGTTCCGTAATCATAGAGTGTAATGATATGATTAAGGGGGTTGCACTATTGCAATCCCCTTTGTTCCATGTACACGGGTTGTTAGGAAAATGGCTGAAATCAGTGTTAACCTAAATGAACGCTCATACGTTATTACGATAGGTGCTGGAATCCTGGCACGTGTGGGAGAGGTCGTCTCTTCCGTGTGCGCTCCAACATCCGCAGCTGTTATTTCAAATCCGACAGTTGCAGGACATTATGCAGCGGAGGTAGTTGCGAGCCTTGAGCATGCAGGCATCCGCACACATACGATAATATTACCAACTGGTGAGCGCTTCAAGACTCTGCACAGTGTGAGCAGGATATACGACGGCCTGTTGGATATGAAGATGGACCGCCGAGGTGTTGTAGTGGCGCTGGGCGGTGGTGTGATCGGAGACATAGCCGGGTTTGCCGCAGCCACATATATGCGCGGCATCGATTTCGTTCAAGTTCCAACGACACTTCTGGCCCAGGTGGATGCAAGCGTTGGCGGCAAAACCGGGGTCGATCTGCCCAGGGGCAAGAACCTTGTCGGAGCTTTTCACCAGCCGAGAGCCGTGGTGATGGATATAGAGACGTTGCGCACGCTTCCGATGCGCGAGCTGCGTTCGGGTTTTGCCGAGGTTGTCAAGCATGGTATAATTTACGACCGGGAGTATTTTGATTATATCGACACCAATGCCAAGGCTCTGCTGGCTCGGGATATGGACAAACTCGAACATACGGTATGCAGGTCAGTGGAAATCAAGCGCGATGTCGTCCAGTCTGATGAGCGTGAGTCGGGCATCAGAGCAATACTGAACTACGGTCACACACTCGGTCATTCAATAGAAGTCCTGAGTGGTTATGGCAAGTACAGGCATGGCGAGGCGTCTTCAATAGGTATGGTAACCGAGGCGCTGTTGGCCGAGGAAAACTCCTTTGCGCAACAGGGCATAACAGATAAGATATCAGCGGTTCTGAGCAAGATGCGCCTGCCGGTGAAGTTCGATGCTTCTCTGAATACAAGTGATGTTATAAGTGCAATCGAGCTGGACAAGAAGACTATGGGCGGCGCAATACGTCTTGCGCTGCCGGTCAAGTTAGGCGAGTGCAGAATCGTGTCAAACATAGACCGCGAAATGATCGCTCGTGCGATAGACAAACACAAGGCATTGTTCTCATGATGAGATTTATCCTGGACATTGCGATTGCTGTGTGGATAATATTAATGGGTGTGCTTTTCGTTCTGAGCCCGTTTTTGGAACTGCTGTCTGTGAGCCGATGCGTATATATAGTTGTTCTTGGGTTGTGCATGACTGGTGCTGCTATATCGGTCATGCTGGCGATTTCGTGCAAGAGGCGCGGGAGATCTGAGACTTGATAGGACATATTGTGAATCATAGGTACGAAGTTTTAGAGAAGATGGGCGATGGACCGGTCTTCTCCGTGTACAAGGCTCGCGACAAGGTGCTCAACCGTCTGGTTGCATTAAAAGTGTTGGCAAAGGATCTGCGGGCGGACAGTGATTGCACTCAAACTATGCTTTCCGGCTACCGCAGTGCTGCTTCACTTGCGCATCCCAATATTGTCAGGGTGCTTGATGTGGACCAAACCGACACTGAGTTTTTTGTTGCTTGCGAGTTTGCCCGTGGGACAAATGTCAAGGAGCGGATTCGCAGAGCTGGTCCAATACCAGCACCCAATGCATTGGATATCATTCTGCCAGTGCTTACTGCAGTCGAGTATGCGCATGCAAGCCGTGTTGTCCATGGTGACATAGCGCCGCAGGACATAATTGTCAGTCCCGACGGCGAGGTGAAATTGACCGATTTCGGTCTGTGGCCAACAGTAAGCGGGTGCCGAGCTGCGGCGGACAAATGCGCAATGCGTTCGGTTCACTATCAAGCGCCCGAGATCACGGAGGGCGGGACTCCGACTCCTCAGGCGGATGTCTATTCAATAGGCGTTATCCTCTATGAGATGCTCACAGGCCAACTGCCGTTTAGTGGCGCAACAGCCATAGCTGTGGCTTTAAAGAAAGTCAAGGAAGTGCCTACTCCTCCGCGTTCAATAAACACTGCCATTCCCAAGTCTCTGAGTGATATTGTAATGCGTGCAATTGAAGCATCTTCTCAAGATCGTTATCAAAGCATTTCGGCTATGCTTGCCGATATCAAGGCTGTCAGCGAGTCTATGAGGACAGGCCACCCAACAGTAGTAAACCCATCGCGCCACATAGCCGCGCCCACCGACGAGTCTCGATCCGAAGAGCAGCTCTTGAAAAAGAACTTCATTTGGCTGGTTGTAGTTTTTGTGGCCGTTGTAGTGCTCTTCCTTGGGATGACGATGTATGTCATAGGTGGCAAGTCGCAGATCAAGGTGCCTCCGCTGCTGGGCAAGACATGGGATGAGGCGCAGTTTATTGCGGACGAAAACAACATCAAGCTCGTCGATGATGGCAGAGCCTTTAGCGATACCTATGCGGCGGGTCAGATATGTGATGTAAACCCGGCCACGGGCTCAACGGTATCTAAGGACAATCCCATAGTAAAGGTAAAGATAAGTACGGGTCCGAGTATGGTTGAGATACCTGACCTCACGGGTCTTCCAGAAACGCAGGCCAATGAGACCGCCGTACATGCAGGTTTTACCATAGGCAGGGTGAAGCAGGAATACAGTGAGAGTGCGCCAGCAAACACGGTTATCTCTCAAGATCCGCCAGAGGGTGTGAAGCGTGCTCCCGGCAGCGCAATAGATATTGTTTTAAGCAATGGTTCCAAGCCGGAGGATGATGAGAACGAAAATACAACTACACCAGCTTCGTCCGAAAGGCAGCATCGCTATAAAGTCAAAGTCGAGGTTCCCGCTGATGCCGATGGCGAGCAGGAGGTCCAGATAGTGGTCGACGACAGCCGTGGTGAGACGACTGCATATTCTGAAAACCGCAGTCCCGGTGACCGCTTTACCGAGACCGTGACCGCATATGGCGACAATGCATCCATTAAAGTATATGTGGGTGGAGAACTGGTCAAGGAGTTTTCGGCTGGAGGCGGCAGCCAGGAGTGAGTATGAGCAGATTGATAATTGCGCCGTCGCTGCTGTCGGCAGATTTTAGCAATTTGAGCAAGGATGTAATGGCGGCTCAGGAGGGTGGGGCGGACGGGCTTCACTGCGATATCATGGACGGCCACTTCGTCCCGAACATCACATTCGGTCCGATGGTGGTGAAGGCGGTCAGGAAGATCACGAGCATGCCGCTTTATGTGCACCTGATGATCGAGCAGCCCGAGCGCTATATCGAAGACTTTGTGAGTGCGGGAGCAAGCGAGATCACGGTTCATGCCGAAGCCTGCAAGCATCTGCACCGCACCATTGGTTCCATCAAGGCACTGGGCGTGCCTGCCGGAGTCGCATTGAACCCACACACACCACTGTGTGTCCTGGAAAATGTAATAACCGACCTGGATGTAGTTTTAATTATGACCGTAAACCCCGGTTTTGGCGGGCAGAGCTTTATTGAGACAATGCTGCCCAAGATATCCAAAGCACGTGAAATGGCTGAAGAAGCAGGCGTTGACATAGATATAGCGGTTGACGGGGGCATCGATGTGAACACTGCTCCGAAAGTCGTTAGAGCCGGGGCAAATGTGCTTGTCGCGGGTTCTTCCGTATTCGGCAACTGCAAGGGTATTATGCAGGCCTGTGCAGATATAAGGTCTGCAGCCGAGAGCGCGCTTTTAGTCGGGGAAATATGAAATGCCCGGATCATTCATCCAATGGCTGGCTCTGGTCGGCATAGTCGCAATACCGACTGTCTTTCTCGTTGAACTGCGCAAATGGCAATCGCCCGGCTCCGTTGTCGGCAGACGCCTACGTATACTTCGCGTAATACTGATATCGATCCTCGAATTGCTGCTTATCATGATCCTTGCGGGTGGATGGGTTGCTCTTCACGTGAGCAAACTCGCCGAGCTGATATATTGGTTCATCTGCATTCTGCTGGGTCTGGCTGTAGTTGTATTAGCGACATTCGATTTGCTGGCTGTGATGAAAGGCTACTCATCGGTTAAAAGCGTTCTGCGCGGTGTTGAAAAGGACGAGCGCAAGTGACACATGAAGACTATATGCGCCGTGCTCTGAGCCTTGCAAAACGCGGCAGGACAAGTCCGAACCCCATGGTCGGCGCGGTGATCGTAAAGGATGGCGAGATCGTCGGCGAGGGATATCATCCCAAGGCAGGTGAGCCGCACGCCGAGGTTTTTGCTCTGCGCGAAGCCGGTGACAGGGCTGCAGGCGCAGTCATGTATGTCACGCTCGAGCCATGCTGCCATCAAGGGCGCACTCCTCCCTGCACCCAGGCTATTATAAAAGCGGGTATCTCCGAAGTATATGCCGCCATGACCGATCCCGACCCGAAAGTGTCCTCCAAAGGTCTTGACGAACTCAGATCGGCAGGAATAAAGGTTCACAACCCTCTGCTCGAAGAGGAAGCCCGCGCGCTCAATGAAGCCTATATCAAGCACCGCACCACAGGTCTGCCGTTTGTGATCCTCAAGTCCGCAATGAGCATTGATGGCAAGATTGCGACCTGCACGGGCGATTCCAAGTGGATCACCAACGAGCGCTCCCGCGTATATGCCCATGGCGTCAGAAGCCGTGTGGATGCTATAATAGTTGGCGGCGGCACAGCGCGCACAGACGATCCTGCTCTGACTGCTCGCATCGGCAGGACAGTATATTATCCGATCCGTGTTGTTATCACGGGTACCGGTGACTTGTCGCCGAGCCTGAAGTTATTCAACGAGCCTGGCGAGTCGATTGTAGCCGCCGGACCATATGCCGATGCTGCATCATTAAGGAAACTCGAAGCGGCCGGTGCGCGTATAATAACATTGAATGAGACGGGTTGTCGTCCGCCACTGACCGGGCTTATGCGCGAACTGGGCACTATGGGATGTTTGAGCGTGCTCATCGAGGGCGGTGGCGAAACAGCGGCCTTTGCCATAGAGGAACGCCTGGTCGATAAAGTGTTATATTTTCATGCTCCAATTATCATCGGCGGGCATGATTCAGTAAATTCTGTTGCGGGTGTCGGAGCGGAGAGTATATCTTGCGCGGTTAAGCTCGACCATATTAGGGTAAGACGATTTGGCGACGACATTGCCGTCGAAGGGTATGTAGTATATCCCGATACTGCATGAGTGCATTTGCTGTGTGCTCGCATAATGTCATTCCGAACGAATGTGAGGAATCTGCTTTGAACTATTGTGATCGCAAATGGAAATCAATCGATCTACGAAGGCTTTCTTAAGAATTGCTGAGACGCTTTCCAGCAAATACTCAATATCAAATCTAAAATACTCAATCATAATGGCTAGGGGTTTTAGTTGTTCACAGGCCTGATAGAAGAAATAGGCACGGTAAAAAGCCTCACCGTCGGCACGGTGGGGCGGCTTGTTGTCGGGTCGAGCAAAGTGATAAATGATGTGTCCATCGGCGACAGTGTGTCCATAAATGGCACTTGCCTTACAGTCACGTCTATTGGCTCGGCTGAGATGACTTTTGATGCCGTGACTGAGACTTTGAGCCGGAGCACACTGAAGAGCCTGCGTCCAGGCGACAAAGTGAACCTTGAGGCAAGCCTCAGGGCGGGCAAGATGATGGGCGGTCATTTCGTGCAGGGTCATGTCGACGGCACAGGGACGATCATGTCGATAGACAGACTGGCCGAGTCCGTGGTGATACGTATAGCTGCGCCGCCCGAGATAATGCGTTATGTGGTCGAGAAGGGTTCCATTGCAGTCGATGGAACAAGTCTGACCATTGCTTCAGAAAATGACCGCGAGTTCACTATTTCGGTGATCCCGCACACTCTTGAGGTGACCACGCTTGGCTTGAGGCGGGCAGGCGATAGTGTCAACCTCGAGGCAGATATAATAGGCAAGTATGTTGAGAAATTTATGAACGCTCGCGGTGAGTCCGGTGTGACCGAAGACCTCCTCCGCGAAGCAGGATTTATGTAAAGGGCATTTGTAATGAATAATACTGAAACAGTATTCGCCAATATCCCCGAGGCCATTGAGGATATCAAGGCCGGGAAGATGATAATCGTGGTCGATGATGAGGACCGCGAAAACGAAGGCGATTTTATAATGGCGGCGCAGGCCGTCACCCCGGAGGCGGTCAATTTCATGGCCAGATACGGCCGTGGTATGATCTGCGTGCCCACAACCGCAACGCGTCTTGAAGAGCTGGGTCTGCCGATGATGGTCGAGAAGAACACAGCCAGGCTTGGCACGGCTTTCACGGTCAGTGTGGATGCCATTCACGGCACCACCACAGGCATCTCCGCTCAGGATCGGGCAAAGACCATCAAGACCTTTGTCGACCCGGATGCCCGTCCCGAAGACCTTGCGCGCCCCGGCCACATCCATCCGCTGCGCGCCGAGGAGGGTGGGGTGCTGGTTCGTGCCGGTCACACCGAGGCGGTGGTCGATCTGGTCAAACATGCCGATATGGGTTCGAGTGGTGTGCTTTGTGAGATTCTCAGCGAGGACGGTACGATGGCCAGGCTCCCCGAACTGATCGAGATTGCCAACAAGTGGGATATGAAAATCGTCACCATCGCCGACCTGATCAAATATCGCCGATTGAATGACCGCCTGGTCTTCGAGTTTGCGGCCTGCCGTATCCCGACGGAGTATGGCGAGTTTATGGCGCATGGCTATCAATCTACTGTCGAGTCCAGCCCTTACATTGCGCTTGTGATGGGCGATGTCACCGACGGCGAGCCTACACTTGTGCGCATCCATTCGGGATGTCTGACTGGTGATGTTTTCGGTTCACTGCGCTGCGACTGCGGCGAGCAGCTTCACAGGGCCATGCAGATGGTTGCCGATGAGGGCAAGGGCGTCATTTTGTATATTTATCACCATGAAGGCCGGGGCATAGGCATTGTAAACAAACTCAAGGCATATGTGCTTCAGGATCATGGCGCCGACACAATCGAGGCCAACCATATGCTCGGCTTTCCCAATGATATGCGCGATTACAGCCTTGGTGCGCAGATTCTGGTCGACCTGGGTCTCAAGAAGATCCGCCTAATGACCAACAATCCGGGCAAATATGTAGCTTTGCAGGGTTACGATTTGGAGATTGTCGAACGCGTGCCCATGGTTTGCGAGCCGAACAAGGACAATGTCCGCTATCTCACCACAAAGCGCGACCGAATGGGACATCTTCTTGATTGAGTAATGAGTATTTTAGATTGAGTATTTGACGTAGGGCGCTCCATATACCGTCATTCCGAGGAGTAACGACGAGGAATCTGCTTTTTTTGTGCTTTGCGGGTAATGGGTGAGGATTTGATCTATGATCGGGTGCGATATCTGATCGCACCCGAAAAAGAAGTCTCGCAATTTCCGATTGCGGTGCTTGATTGTCCGGGGTATTCCTGCCCCGGCGTTCCAACTTGATTGAGTAATGAGTATTTGATATTGATTATTGATTTATGCTTTGCGGGCGGTGCCCTGAAGCTATGAGGTTAACTGAGCGGTAAATGGTCCGGGCTCTTAGCTCTCGACTCTCCGCTCTCAGCTATTTTCAAGGGAGGCAAAAATGCCAAAGGTATACGAAGGTCAGCTTGTTGCGAAAGGCCTGAAGTTCGGTATAGTGGCGAGCAGGTTCAACGAGTTTATAACAAACAAACTTCTGGAGGGTGCGCTCGACGCGATCAAACGTCATGGCGCTTCCGAGGACGATGTCGAGATTGCATGGGTTCCCGGCGCATTCGAGATTCCGGTCATAGCAAAGAAGATGGCAGAATCCAAGAAATACGATGCAGTCATCTGCGTTGGGACCGTAATCAGGGGTGCCACGCCTCACTTCGACTACATCGCCTCGGAGGTATCGAAGGGCATCGCGCATGTCGGGCTGCATACAGGAGTTCCTGTAATTTTCGGTGTAATCACCACGGACAGTATCGAACAGGCGATTGAGCGAGCGGGAACAAAAGCGGGTAATAAAGGCTTTGACGCCGCCGAATCAGCCATCGAAATGGCAAATCTAGTCAGGAGTATCGGTAAATGAAAAGGTTTATAGAGTACTTCGTCGTTTTCATCCTTGGTTTTATAGTTTGCGCCGGGGTGCTCTACCGCTGGTATGGTCCGCCTACTGCCGGTCCCGTTTCCGCGCCCAATATTCCGCGCGGCGGTCCGGCTGTCATAAATGGTGGATCGAACAGCGTCAGTAGTGCTGCTGCAATAGTCAGCGACTATGTGGTGAATATCGATACCACTGGTAAGCCCACGGTGCAGTTCAATCCATTCGATTTCTTTGGTGGTATGCCTGAGAAGGTTGTGCCGAAAGGTCAGGGTTCCGGTGTCATATTCAGCCAGGACGGCTATATCGTGACCAACAACCATGTTGCAGCAGGCGCTGCCGAGATGAAAGTTACTTTGCACAACGGCAGGCAATATGCTGCAAAGCTCATTGGGCGTGATCCGGCTTCGGACATCGCGGTCATCAAGATTGATGCGCGCGGTCTGAAGTATGCCAGATTCGCCAATTCGGACACACTCAAGGTCGGTGACTGGGCGATAGCGGTCGGAAGTCCGCTGGGCTATGAGTCAACGGTAACGGTTGGTGTTGTCAGTGCACTCAGGCGAGGTCCATTCAATATCAATGGTCAGACACTGCAGTTGGAGAAGCTGATCCAGACAGATGCCGCCATCAATCCAGGCAACAGTGGAGGCGCACTTTCGGATCTGAACGGCAACCTTATCGGTATCAACACAATGATCGCCTCGACATCCGGCGGCAGCATAGGTATCGGTTTTGCGATACCCAGCAACACGGCGAAGAATGTGGCCGAGAAGCTGATAAAGAGCGGCAAAGTCGATCATCCGTATCTGGGCATTATGTATGGCCCATATGATTCGGCTCGCAGGAAGCAGCTTGAGCAGGGTGGAATCACCGGTATGCCGAAAGCTGATGGAGCCGAAATACGCGGTGTGCGTCCCGGCAGCCCTGCTGAGCAGGCGGGTTTGCAGGTCGGTGATATCATACTCAAAGTCAACGGCAAGCCTATTTCCAATTCCAGCCATGTTGAAAGCGGCAAGACAAGCGTGAGCAACGAGGTCCTGCAGGCAAAGATAGGTCAGACTATCAAGCTGCAGATATGGCGCCGCACCGACGGCAAGACAGTCGATGTGACTGTCAGGCTCGGCAAGATGCCCGCCGATTACGGAACCCAGCCTCAGCAATGAAGATAGGTGTAATCAGCGACACACACGGCAACATTGCCGCCTATGAAAAGGCTCTGGGCTTTATAGGCGATGCTGATCTGATAGTCCATGCGGGGGATGTGCTTTATCACCCCCCGCGTATGGGCTTTATGGATGGTTATGATATTCCAGCTTTAGCGGAGGCCATAAACTCGTCCGAGATTCCCATCGTGATAGCTCAGGGCAACTGCGACGCGCAAGTTTATGAAGAGCTGCTGAAGATTCCTGTGCAGTCGCCGTATGCGTATGTCTCATGCACCGGAGTGCGTATTGTAATCAATCACGGCCACACGCTCTCACGCGATCAGATGATAGACCTCGGCAAACGCTACAAGGCACATTATTTCATCTCGGGCCATACTCATGTGCCTGTGCTTGAGGATGCGGGTGATCTTGTCCTGATGAACCCCGGCAGCCCATCGATTCCCAAGTATGAGATAGACGGTAAGCCGGTTCCTAGTGTCGGGGTAATAACAGATACCGGTGCAAGGATCATCAACATAAATGATGGGTCTATAATTGCAGATTCAGGTGAGCTTTAATACTTGATTTCAGACTCCAGCGCCAGTCCATCCACGGCTATTACCCGCCACACCTTTACTGGTATGATCCATGCATGTTTTGAGTTTTCTTTTGCCATGTGCAGCGTCAAGTCGCGCTCGTACATGGGGCTTCCATCCTTGATGGCAGTCACTGTGAAGTGCAGTTCCACCTCAGCCTTATCGCCTTCTATACTGACGCTCTTCACCTTTGCGCTGGCATGGTAGTCGGTCTCGACACGCAGTGCCTGAGCAACCAGTATTCTCAGGCGTTCATAAGTCATATCGGTGGAGTCTTTATAGTCTCTGGATACGCATCCGATTGTTCCGCCGAGGTCGCGCTTGTTGATGGATGAGACTGTGTCGCTTACCATAGAACGTATCTGCGCCTCATCAGCGCTTCTGTCCACCGTCACAAATGCGATGATGACGAAAGAGACCACAATTGCAAGCAGAGCCAACCATATATATGTGCGCATAGCGAGATACCCTGGGGATAAAGTGTAAGCATATCATAACACAAAAAATGATGATTGACACCCTCGCGGGCGGGATGTAAAGTATATTAGCATGTATCTATCATACGTTGTAGGACAGACCATAAAAGACCCAAGCGGCAGAGAACTGGGCAAGCTCGATGATCTCATCGCATCTCCCGGGCCGCATCTGCCCGTCATATCGGCAGTGGTTGTAAAGACCGGCAGGCATCAGGTAAGAAATGTCGCCTGGCAGTCTTTTGTGTACGACGAAGAGTCCGAGAGGTTCTCATTGGCGGTCAATGTGGACCAGATAAAGGATTATGAGATAACGGACGAGGATCTGCTGCTGCGGACCAATATTATGGACAAGCAGATCGTGGATGTGCATGACTACCGTGTGGTGCGCGTCAACGACGTGCGTATTGAGCCGTCCGGCGACAGGCTGTATCTGGTCGGTGTAGATACTGGTGCTCGCGGACTGCTGCGCAGGATGGGTCTGATGCATGCAGCGGACAAGCTCTCGAAGATAATCAGGATCAAGCCGAGTTCTAGAGTGATTGCATGGCATGACATGGAGACCTTCGAGCGTGGTCTGGGTCGACTCAAGCTTAAGGTGTCGGCGGAGAGGCTCAGCGCGCTGCATCCGTCTGATATTGCCCGTATTATAAATGAGCTTGATCCTCATCAGAGGGCGGATGTCATAGAGACTCTGGATGTTGAGACAGCCGCCGAGGTGCTTACGGAGGCCGATCCCGAGGTTCAGGCATCGATCGTCGAGAATCTTGAGGATGAGCTTGCGGCGGATATTCTGGAGGAGATGGAGCCGGACGAGGCTGCGGACGTTTTGGGTGATATAAGTGCCGAGCGCCGCGAAGACATCCTGGAAGAGATGGAGCCTGAAGAGGCGGAGGATGTCAAAGAACTGCTTGCCTATGAGGACAACACAGCGGGTGGCTTGATGACGACCGAGTATGTGGCGGTATCGAAGGATATGACCGCCCAGCAGACCATCGACCGGCTGCGTGAGCTTGAGCCGAGCGCGGAGACGGTCTACTATGTGTATGTTGTCGACTCAGCCGAGCATCTTGTGGGGGTATTGTCGCTGCGCGATTTGATAGTGGCGCAGCCCGAGACCAGGATCGAAGATATCATGGTCTCCAATGTTATTCATGTGCATTTGGATGCGGATGTAGAGAAAATCCAGCATACGATGAGTGATTACAATCTGCTGGCTGTCCCGGTTGTTGATGAAGAAAATGAGCTGCAGGGCATCGTCACTGTGGATGATATCCTGGAAGAGATCACGCCTGAGGGTAGACGCAGGCGTATCCCGAAAATCTGGAGCTGATTAAAAGTGGAAAGTGGAAAACGAAAAGCTGACAGTGGAGAGCAAAGGTTAGAAAGCGCCGATCAGGGCGGTGACGTACCCAACCCTCCATTGCGAGTAGTGGAAAATGGAGTGTGGAAAGTGGAGGCTCCGAAACCACTGGCACAGCTTTTGTACGCCGACCAAATACCAAATCAAATATCAAATATAAGATCTCAAATACTAAATTGGAAGGGGGTTAGTTATGAGGCGACTGGGTCGCAAGCGGCTGCTGATGTTTCTGGCCGTAATTGGACCGGGGATCATTACGGCCGCGGCGGACAACGACGCGGGCGGGATCACCACGTACTCGGTAGCCGGCGCCTTATATCGTTACGACCTCCTCTGGGTTATCGTGCTGATCACATTTGTGCTGGCGATGATCCAGGAAATGTGTGCGCGGATGGGTGTGGTCACTCAAAAGGGCCTTGGGGAGCTTATCCGAGAAAACTTCGGTGTCAAGTGGACCATGTTTGCGCTTGGCACACTGCTTATTGCTAACCTCGCAACCACCTCCGCCGAATTCGCGGGCATTGCTGCAAGCCTGGAACTCTTCGGTATTTCTCGATATTTCACAGTCCCAACGGCAGCCATAGTCATATGGCTTTTGGTGGTGAAGGGCACGTTCAAGACAGTTGAGCGCGTCTTTATGGCTCTCACTATACTGTATGCCACATATATCGTAGCCGGAATAATGGCCAAGCCGGACTGGTCTGAAGTGATGCATGCGACCCTGGTGCCGAGACTCAACACCAACCCTGTGTTCATATATCTGGCAATCGCGGTCATCGGGACCACAATCACTCCGTGGATGCAGTTTTTCCTCCAAGCGACAGTGGTTGATAAGGGTGTGCGCGTGCAGAACTATGTATATCAGAAGTGGGATGTATATGTCGGCGCATTCATGACCGATCTGGTATCGTTTTTTATTATTGTGGCTGCTGGTGCAACCGTATACGGCAAGGTGAGCGGCTCAGAAATAACTGCTGCGCAGATAGCCAAGGCGCTTGAGCCTGTCGCTGGCAGGTATGCAGAGATATTGTTTGCCGTGGGTCTGTTCAACGCATCGCTCCTGGCGGCTGCGGTCTTGCCATTGTCGACCGCCTACACATATTCTGAGGCTTTTGGCTGGGAGATCGGGGTCTCTCGCAAGTTCAGTGAGGCACCGATCTTTTATGGCATCTATACATTTTCCATACTCTTTGGAGTGGCGGTCGTCCTGCTGCCTAACAAGGGATTGATCCAGATCATGATCAATGCCCAGGCGATAAGCGGCATATTGCTGCCGGTCATACTTGTATTTATGCTCAAGTTAATCAACCGCAAGGACGTAATGGGATCCTACACAAACTCAAAGGTCTACAATATTGCAGTGTGGGCGATGGCTATAGTGCTGATTGCGATGACTATTGCGTGGCTTGGCGGATTGGTTTTGGGGTTAGGGTAAATATTCTTCCAGTGCATCATCATATGGCTGGGAATCATCATGCTGATCTGTTTCCTCTTCCTCAGACTGCTGCACCTTTGTGACAATTGCTTTCTCTTGCCTGTCCTGATCCAGTCTGCCCGCCTCATCAAGCTCCTTTTTTGCTTGGTCGACAAACGTCTGGGCATTGTTTTTGGACTGTGCCAAGTTGGTTTCCAGATAGTCGATCATACTGGATGCAGCCTGAGCAAAGAGACCGCAGGCCAGGCTGCGATGAAGATTAGCCGGCTGCTTTTGCGCGGGAACTGTCAGGGCATCCAGAAACTGTGCCATAGCCTCAGAGCGCAGAGATAGTCCCCTAATGGTGCTGTAATAGCCCTCACGTGTTATTTTGTGCGCACGGAAATTGTCTGACTCGGACTGATACTGGTTCAGAAGCATCGCGAAAGACTTGTCGAATATCTTACGCAGCATTTCATATCGCCTAGCGACAGTTGCATCCGAAGGGTTTGTCTGCATTGTCTTGAGCTGCTCCAAGACTTTGCGACTCTCGCCGAACAGCGACATCGAAGCATCCACGACCGCAAGTCTTTCATGTGCTCGCCAGTCAGATGGGTTGAGTGAAATCGCCTGCATGTATGATTTGGCTGCCTCATCGGGGTCACCCTTATCCCATAGCTTATCGCCCTCAACAATCTTGGCAATGGCTGCTGAGGCTGCATTTTTTTTGTTGATCCGCACAGGCTGGGTAGTCTGCCGAGTATTGGATGGAGGTTCATGCACACTTGAATTATTTGAAATATCTTGCTCAGGCTCTTTGGTAACTGCTGCTACCTGGCCGGTTTGCATCGCTTCTATCTTCTGCCTTGCCGAATCAACCAGAGCCTTTTCCGCACCTATTGCCAGGGCACGGTCGAGCGTATCCAGTGCTTCCTTATACATTTTCTTTTGCGCATAGGCTTCGGCAAGCTTTATGCGCAGCGGTCCGTTAAATGGGTCAGAGTTCACCGCATTTGAGTATTCCTCGATTGATTCGGCCAAATTTCCGGCGCTGATACTTGCCTCAGCCTTGGAACTGTAGTCACTTGCATCAAGCTGCTTTACTTCCAAGGGTTTTGCAGCCCCAATTGCTATGGACTCATCGCCGGTAGTCGGATCGACAGAATTGACGATAGGCAGTTTTTCAAATGCCTGGCGTGTGACTTCGAGCACAGCCTTGTTTGCGACTGACTGAATGGTGTTATTTATGGCCATGGCGTCCGTATCCATATATACGGCGGAACTTGCTGTTTCCCAAATTTCCTTTGGTCCCGCATTTACGTCGACCAGCCAGATTTTCATTTTGAGAATTTTTTTGCCGATGTCTTGAGGTGTATCTATAGCGACCGCCGCGCACGAGGCATAATCGAACCCAAGGACTTTTGCAACCTCTATCTTCTGTTCGCGAGTGGAATAACTGGTGACGCTGTCTGCGCTGAGCTTTTTATCCAAAACAGCGCGTGCGACGGTAGGTGACTCACTGTCGAATATCATCACATCAACTCGTTGGGTTTCACGGAAGTAGGTTTTAATTGCGCGGGTTGCGGCTGTGATGAATGAATTGTCGAAGTCCTGTGTTTTTTCGGTCTTGTACAGCAGCACGACGGGACGCGACTTCTCCTGTGCCATAATGGGGCTGCCAAGAGAAGCGGTGCATACTATGATTATGAACCATAAAGAAATAATTCTGCTCATCATTGTGCCTGCTGCCAGAGCGCGATCAGCTTTTTGGCATTTTCGATTCCGCGTTGAGCGCTTGTCGCATTGGAGCCGGAATTGATCTCCGAATGAAAATGAGTGATAGCTTGCTCGGCGGTGCTTATTGCCTCCTGTGTTTGCCCTTTATTTCGCAATTGGATAGCGGCTGCAAGAAGGCTGCTGCCGTCTACTTTTGGCGTAGTATTCTCTTTTTGTGGCGATGGGGTAGGCTTGGCCGCTTTTGCCTGGGCTGGTTCGACCGTGGCGCTTGCTTTCTTAGATGCCTTTGGCTCAGCAACAATAGTAAGCTCATTGCCGATTGAAGGCAATTTTACCGGTTTGACCTCTGAAGAGCCAGGTTTGGTGTTTGTTGCAGGCTTAGGAGCCGGTGTTGGCGCAGGAGTCGTAGACTGCGTCGCAGGCGCAGGAAATGTATAGACTTTCAGTCTTGGAGAGGAATTGGTGCTCTCCAGGCTTGAGCTGTTGCTGCCGGCACTAGCCTGCTGCCTGACGATAGAGTTTGGCTTTAATCGCTCAGGCAATTGAGACTTTTTACTACCCGGAATAAGTATGATTGCAAGCATCAGTATAACGATAAACGCGATACCCGAAGCAAACAATGGCGGCGGAATAGAGTGTGCTGCTTTCTTAAAAGTAGCAATTCGCCACAAACCCGGAGTCTGTTTTTTACCCTTGAGTTTTGCCCGCAGCACTGCCAACTTCTCTCTGTCAGCGGTGCTTTTGGGGTTGAGACTGATAATTTGCTCATATTCAGACAGCGCAAGCTCCAGATAGCGGCGGGCGGACTGTGCATTATAAGCGTCCAGTTCCATCTCGCCTTTGCGCTCATATATCAGAGCCAGTACGCCATGCGCGGATGTGCTGCCCGAATTATTGAAAACTATCTTCTCTGCTTCTGCAAGGGCTGCATCCAGGTCCCCCGATTCGTAGCAGTTGTAAACATCGGCCAGCGCTTCACCCAGCGCAACTTCGTCATTGGCCTTGTCCGCCTGAATGTTGTCATCCTCGACCACCCACGACAGGTGCAGTCCACATTCCCTGCAAAACTTGTTTGTTTTTCCATTATATGTGCCGCATTTTGGACATTTCATAGGCAAATACTCGGTTGTATATTGTCAGTTCAAAACAGGCCGGATTGACCTGCATTCTTTGGCGTCATGCCAAGGTGTTCATAAGCAAGCCGGGTTGCGACACGGCCGCGCGGCGTGCGATTGATAAATCCCAGTTGGATGAGATACGGCTCATGAGCATCCTCGATAGTATCGCGCTCTTCACCAGTGGCGGAGGCTATAGTCTCCACACCTACCGGACCGCCGTCAAATTTCTCGATTATACACTTGAGCAGGCGCCTGTCCGCGTCATCCAGTCCGCATTCGTCAATTTCCAGCATCGCCAGGCCGTCTGTCGCCACATTCTGGTTTATTGTGCCGTCAGCTTTGACCTGGGCATAGTCACGCACCCTGCGCAGGACACGGTTAGCGATGCGCGGAGTGCCTCTGGATCGACCTGCAATCTCATATGCGCCGTCGTCAGTTATCGTTACTCCCAGGATCGACGCAGATCTGGAGACTATCGTGCTCAGGCTTTCGACGTCGTAGAACTCAAAATTGTGAACTATACCGAACCTGGCCCGCAGTGGCGATGTGATGAGACCTGTGCGGGTAGTTGCGCCTATCAGGGTGAACTTGGGCAAATCCAGCTTGATTGTCCTTGCACTGGGACCTTTGCCTATCACCAGATCGAGCTGATAGTCTTCCATAGCCGGGTAGAGAATCTCTTCGACCGCGCGGTTTAGTCTGTGGATTTCGTCGATGAATAGCACGCTGCCTGGCTCGATATTGGTAAGGATCGCCGCGAGGTCGCCCGGGCGCTCAATGGCGGGGCCGGATGTGCTCCTTATCGAGACTTCCATCTCGTTAGCGATAATATAGGCCAGGGTGGTCTTGCCAAGGCCTGGAGGACCGTAGAGCAGGACGTGGTCGAGCGCCTCCGCACGCATGTGTGCGGCCTGAATGAATACGCTCAGACTTTCTTTTATCTTTGCGCGACCTATGAATTCGTCGAGCCTGCGCGGACGGAGGGACAGTTCTGCAGCCTGGTCCTCATCCATAAGCTCCGGCGACATCAGCCGCTCCTCAAAATCCATGCTCACTCCTTAACAAGCTGAGAGCGAAGAGTGGAGAGCCAAGAGCCCATACACTCTCTCCGTTCGGACCGGATATCCGATCCGGTCCGAAACAGAATCTCGCAATTTCCGATTGCAATTACACAGGTCAAAAACAGAATGTGCGAAAACTACGGGGTTGCGCCCTCACCCCAACCCTCTCCCCCAGGAGAGGGAGTGGCGTCATGCCTGCTTTCGGCTTTCCACTTTCAACTTTACACTCAGCTTTTCGACAACAACTTTAACGCAGCCCTGACTATATTTCCAGTCTCAGGCGTGCCCTTAATAGACTTCACAGCCTCCTGGGCGGCGCTGCGTGCATCATTGCGATTGTAGCCCAGTGCAACCAGACCTTCGATGGCGTCATCGAGACTGCGCTGCTCTGCAGGCATCGATGCACGTGCCGCTTGCGCCCACTGCGGCAACGTAATCTTTTCTTTCAGCTCTAATACGATCCGTTGAGCTGTCTTCGTGCCCACGCCCGGAACCCTGTTGAGTTCTGTATGACGCTCACCGGATATGGCGCTCACTATCTGTTCGACTGACAAAACCGACAAAATGTTCAGTGCAACCTTGGGTCCGACTCCGCTCACGGTCAACAGCAGTTCAAACAGGCTCTGCTGAGCTTGGTCAACAAAGCCATAGAGCGTGATCGAGTCTTCTTTAACAATTGTCGAGACCAACACCTTGATCTCATCGCCTATCTGGGGCATCTGAGTTATGGTGGCAAGAGGCAGATATGCCTTATAGCCGACACCGTTTATGTCGATTACGACATAGTCGGCTTCCACTCTTGCCAGTTGTCCATGCAGATGTGCGATCAATAGTCTATCCTCTGATTACGAATTGATTCCACTGTTTTCGCGATGAGCTGCGAGCGCGTTCTTTTCTGCCGCCGCAATATCGGCCATCAGGTTGTCGACGGATGCGCTACTTGTCAGATGCGTATCCATGACCACGACAATCTCGACATTCATCGGTTTTTTTGAGAACCTCTGTGAGCTTACGCGATATCTCTTGTACTCACGCATCTCGACTTGCACGCTTCCGCGCTTCACATTGGCAGCAAGCAACTGCTCCAGCGGAATTATACCATCTGTACTGTAGCTGGTCATTATGAATCGTGCGTTTATGGAGTCTATCAGCCTGACGTATGCCTGCAGAGCCTCGGATTTGTAGTTATACGGGCTGCGACGCAGGTCGCGCCAGTCCATACGGATTGCCGACTTTGTGCCATGTGTAATTTTTCTGCTCAGCTTAGGTTTGTCCCACAGCGCAACCGAGTTGAGCACATGATAGTTACTGCCGTATGGATGCTGGTTATACGGCGGGTCGAGATAGGCTATGTCGACCTCATTTTCGCTCATGTCGTCCACCAGTGCCTGCGCATCACGACATGTGACGATGTTGTTTTTGTGATTATCATAGAACACAGCCGGAGACAGGCGCAAGTCCCCTGCTATACGATACAGCGCAGTCCGTGTCTGTCCGCCCCAGCCGTTGTGAAATCCCTTGAATACGCCGCTGGTGTTGCTGTTATAGCATGCCTGGTAAAGCAGCGGAGCCAGCAGGCACTCCTCCTCCACATCTTTTATCTGCCCGGCGTTTTTCCAAAGCTCTATCTGGTTGCGAATCGCGTCTATGCGCATCCCGTTTTTGCGCATATAAAACATGCGATCCCTGGTCACGTCATACTGCGTGTCGTCATCGGGACAGAGGTGCTCGGTGACCCAGTCCACACGCGAAGGCAGGCAATTCAGAATATCTATCGCCGTCTCATATCCGCCGAGAGCAGCAAAAGGTGGAGCCTGATTGCACTCTATATAGCATGTATTGATCGGCCTTGTATACGGCTCCCAGTCATTCGATATGACTCGATAATCCAGAGACTTGGCAAATCGAGACACGACCCCGCCACCCGCAAACAGGTCAAGAAAAGTTGAATCTGATCGGACACCAGTGCTTCTCAGCGCTTTTGCGATAAGGTCGAGCAACTTGCGCTTGTTTCCGATATACGGGATCAACTGGTTATAGAGATAATTGGACCTGGCAGATACCAATTGCTGCTCCGTTGATATTGAGGGTTTCACCCTCAAATTTCCACCAAAGCAGATTGTTTACTTTTATAATACACATATAATTGTATAAACAATTTGCTTTGCCCAGAGTCTCTGGTGGGGGATTGGGGGCAAAGCCCCCACTAATAAATCACTTTATTAAGCGCATACTCCACAATCCCTGATGCTCCTGCGCGCTTGAGGCTTGGGATAAGCTCACGAACGGCGTGTTCTTCCACAATAATCTCAGCAGCGACCCAACCCTCGTCCGCAAGCGGCGAAATGGTCGGCTTTTTGAGGCTGGGAAGCTCGGCCAGAATGTCGTCGAGCTTATTGCAAGGAATATTCATCTTGAGACCCACAAGCCCGTCCGCTGTGAGAGCGGCCTGCAGCAGCATGGCAATGTTTTCGATCTTGCGGCGTTTCCACTCGTCGTTCCATGCGTCTTTATTTGCAATCAGACGTGTCGTGGAGACGAGCAGAGTATCGAGAATTTCCAGACCATGCGCCTTGAGGGTGCTGCCTGTTTCAGTTCCTTCGACTATCGCATCCACCAGTTCGGGGACTTTGACCTCCGTCGCGCCCCATGAGAACTCTACCCGGCAGTTGACCCCATGTTCCTGAAAATAGCGCTTAGTAACGTTTACAAGTTCTGTTGCCACACGCTTGCCTTCCAGGTCTTTGGGTCCTTTGATTCCGGAATCCTTGGGAGCCGCAAGCACCCAGCGATATGGTTTTGTGGTGGCTTTGGAATAGTGCAGTTCACAGACTTCGTGAACATCCGCGTCACATTCGCGTACGTTGTCGTGGCCCGTGATGCCGACATCCAGCACTCCCGCCTCCACGTAACGCGCAATCTCCTGTGCGCGCAGCAGTGTGGCTTCTATCTCAGGATCGTCACAGGATGGATGATATGATCGTGACGAGACCCTGAAATCCCAGCCCGCTTTCTTGAAAAGACCAAATGTAGCTTCCTGCAAGCTCCCTTTCGGCAGCGCAATCTTAAGTGTCAATTATATTTACCTCGATACAAGTTCAACCGCAACATTATATCGTGAGCAGGGAGCCTTGGTCAAATCAGGATTCATGTCGAAACAGTTCAGTTTTCGGGAACAAATACGGCTCGGTGGGAACCTCGCCCTCCCGGAAAGCACACTCTTGGGAGGGCGAAGCTCCTGCTGAGCCAAGACCGGTAAGATCCCATATAACTGAACACTATCAGAGGCAGACTCCCTGATCGAGAAGTGTGCCTATCAATGTGTCAACAGGCAGTTTGCGGGGAGTCGTGTTCATCTTGACCGACAGAGCTGCTGCGGTTCCTGCGGCCTGACCTATTGCCATACAGCAGGGCATCACCCTGGCGCTTCCGGCTGCAAAATGTGTGGCCGAGATCGTGCGCCCCGCAACCAGGAAGTCGTCCAGATTTTTAGGCAGCATACATTTGTATGGGACATGATAGTCCGATCCGGCGGGCACAAATCCGTGATTTTCGAGCTTGTCCAGATGAGCATCGGGCAGATGCACATCAATGTTGTGTGCATACCTGCATATGCCGTCCGGAAACTTGCGCGCCGAGAGCACATCATCTTCAGTAAGAGTGTAGTCTCCGACAATCCGCACGGTCTCGCGTATACCAAGGCTCGGGGCGGTGTCGATCAGGAAGACATTTTCACAGCCTGGTATGTTGCGTCGAAATAGTTCGGTAAGCTCGATAGCTTCTCTGCGGCAGTGTTCAACGGCATGTGAGACGTCCCATGGCGAGCATCCATCCACGCCTGGGCTGTGCAGATTATTGATGCTGAAAACTCCCGGCATCAACGGCACTGGCGTCCAGCAGCCCATTTTCCGGCCTGTAGCTTCGCGGAAGTTCTTATTCAGGCTCAGGTAGACATCCGATTCTCTGACGTTAGCGTTTCCGATCATGAACACCAATGTCGGCGGCTGCATTGTCCCGTCGCTCTGCCTGCCTCTGACAATTTCGGCGCCTGCAAATCGTGCCAGGTCGGCATCACCGGACGCATCTATGACCTGCCTGGTTTTGAAAATTACTTGTCCGCTTTTGGAGCATGTGTCCACTGCCCACTCATTGTTTGTGCGCTCTGCCGACAGAGCTGAAATGCCATAGATTATCTCTGCTCCGGCCTGCCTGACCATTTCATCTGCAATAATCTTCAAGTATTCGGGGTTGATAGATATATATCCGAGTGGTATTTTCGAAGCCGCGCCGACAGACTGCATTCGGATCAGCATTTCTTCCGGGATGCCTTTTATAATGCGCTCGCCCTCGTTTTTCAGCTCATCAGGCCATGGCTGGTTGTCTTCGTACAGGCGCATGCGGGCGAAGTCATTTCTTCGGTCTGCGTTATCGAATGCACCCCAGTTGCACAGCAGCCCACTCGTAGCCGTTCCACCCAGACATTCCGACCGTTCGATCAAAAGCGTATGGGCTCCATTCCTTGCAGATGCAATAGCCGCTATCATGCCCGCAGGCCCGCCTCCGGCAACTATGACATCATATGTTTTATCCGGTATAGCGGTCATTGCTTTTCTCCTGACAAGAAATCACCCGGCCAATTACAGGTGCTATTATCTTCGCCATTGTGCAAAGTCCAAGGTCGGTGGGATGTGTGCCATCCACAGTCTGCTCACCGTCATCATTCAAGAGTGTATGGCATTCGATGTAATAGAGCCTGCCGTTCCAATCATCCACGCAGTCCTCGTAGACCTGTTTTTGAATAAGGTTTCTAGCGGTGGTGTTTTGCGGTTCATCTGGATACATGAACATCCATTGTCGTTGAGCTTCTTCGACCAAGATCACAGGAGTTTCAGGACGAGTTCGCTTGAGCTTGCTCATGAGATAGCGAAGTCTCTGGTCGATGTCGTCGATATCCATGTTCGGCATGCAGTCGATTACATAGACCGAAGGATCAAGCTCGGCCAGAAGATCGGAGACTTCCTTCTCGCATTTGGCACTGCCTGCAAAGCCAAGGTTTATAGTCTGGATATCGAGCTTGCGCCCGATTATGGATGGATATGCCATGCCCGGTCGTGAACAGCTGATGCCATGAAGAATGGATGTGCCATAGAAGACGACAGGCTTTGTGGCGGGTTTTCGCGGAGGGGCGGTTTGAATATCCGAGCCGTCCGCAATGCCGATCTCGACAGATTCGACTGCATTATATATAGGCAGATACAGCGCATATTCTCTCATCTCGCGCGTCATGCCGGTTCTCAGCTCCGATTCATTTTCGACTGCCAATGGAAAGCCCGTTGCCAGCCATCGCAGCCTGCCCTGGTGTCTGACGTAAAGGTCTACTCCGCTCACTCCGGTCGCGGGCATATGTGTAAGTCCGAGTTGGGGATATTCGAGTTTCCACCTGGCATGAATTGCAGGTGAATCGCTGATGAATCGGACGGCTATCCCTGCGCTGTATCGCGACAATTTCCAGAGTGTTTCATTGACCATCGCTTTTGCTTTTGCCGGAAAGCGGTCATAGAAATGCACCGTATCCGTCCAGCCTTTGCCTTCGATGGTTAGAGTCGCGGCGTCGGTCCATTTGATAGAGTTGTTCTGATTCATTGACAGCAAGTCCTGACATAGGTGTTCTATGCGGTCGGCAAATAGATCGAATACTATTTCAGAGCATCACCTATCACGGGCGCAATTGCGTTTGCCATTCGATAAAACCCGAGATCGTTGGGATGCAGGTTGTCGACAGTCGCCTCGCCGTCATCACCCAACAGAGAACTGCCCTCTATATAGTGCATCCCACCGTTCCAACCATCCACACAGTCCTGATATACATCTTTTAGTATAGCATTTTTCTGCAGAAGATTCCATGGGTCATCATGGCAAATACGCTCTTTCTGCAGTCCTGGGCTTTCGATCAAGATGACCGGGGTCCGGGGGGCGGTTATTAATGTGTCGAGCAGATAACGTATTCGCTCGTCAACCGTATCGACAGCCATATTGGGTATACAGTCGATCACATATACCGACGGGTCGATTTGGGCGAGCAGTTCCGAGACTTCATGTTCACACCTGCCGCTGCCAGAAAAGCCGAGGTTTATGGTCTCGATATCGAGCATTCGTGAGATGATAGACGGATATGCTCTGCCCGGACGCGATGCGCATGCACCCTGGACTATCGATGAACCATAAAACACCACAGGTTTGATGTTTTTCTTGTGTTTGCCAGCTTTTCGGATCGTCGAATCTGCGCATACACCCAGTTCAACCGACTCCACGCCATTATACAAAGGCAGGTACAGCGCGTATTCGCACATACGCCCGCAGAGATTTCTTGCCAGTTGGACTTCGTTTTCAGCTTCCACAGGAAAGCCCACCGCCAAATGGCGCGCTCTGCCGTCATTCATTGCATACAGATCTACGCCACTCACTCCTGTGGCGGGCATATGCGTCAGTGCGAGCCGGTCGAGCGTGAGCTTCCATCGGACATGTATTTCATTCGAGTCAGTCTCAAACCGAACGACAATCCCCGCGCTTTGTTTCGCGAGATGCCAAACGTTTGGGTCGACCAATTCTTTTGCTCTGGCCGGGAAACGGTCATAGAAACTCTCAGTGTCGGTCCAGCCTTTGCCTTCGATAGTCAATGAGGCGACATCAAGCCAGGTCAGTGGGGTGTTTGTTGCTTCTCCAGTTGCAGTCACTCTATTTAGCTCCGTATTTTTTCGGCTGCCTCGCATAGTTCTTTCGGCAGCAGGTTAGGGGTGATGAATTTGGCGTCCTGGTCTGCAAGGACGATCGCCCGCTCGATAGTGTTTTCAAGCTCACGCACATTGCCCGACCATCTGTAGTTCATCATCATTTCAAGCGCTTCCGGGCTTACGTGTTCGATCTTTTTGAAGTTGTCTTCGGCATACATCTCAATGAAATGGTCGATAAGCAGCGGTATGTCGTCCACACGATCGCGCAGCGGCGGCATATTTATTGTGACCACCTGCAGTCTGTAAAAGAGGTCTTCTCTGAACTTGCCTTCTTTGACCAGTTTCTCCAAAGGCTGATTGGTGGCGGTGACCATCCGCACGTCCACTTTGATAGTCTCGGTGCCGCCGACCCTCTCGAATTCGCGTTCCTGCAGCACTCTCAACAGCATCATCTGGACCGTGGGCGGTATGTCTCCGATCTCGTCGAGAAAGAGTGTGCCGTGGTTTGCAGTCTCGAACCGGCCTTTTTTGCGATCTATCGCGCCGGTGAATGATCCCTTCTCATGCCCGAAGAGTTCGCTTTGCAACAGTTGTTCGGATAACGCAACGCATGCCACCGGCACAAATGGTTCTTTTGCCCTTACGGAGCCGAAGTGCAGCGCTCTGGCCACTCCTTCTTTACCGGTGCCGCTCTCACCGCGAATAAGGACCGATGCGCGGCTGTCTTTTACCCGCTCGATCATTTCGATGACTTCTTCCATAGCGGGAGAACTGCCTATGATATTGTCCACCTTGCTGATGGTTTTCTTACCTGTATGATTTCTGGCAGCACTTGTGCGGGTGTCCTGGTTCATTCCCCTGCGTTCGAGAGCGTTCTTGACCACGATTTTAATCTCATCTAGGTCAAATGGCTTCGGGATATAGTCCAGTGCGCCGAGTTTCATAGCATCCACAGCACTTTTTATTGTGCCATGGGCGGTAATCATCAGGACGGATATGTCCGGTATAATTTCCTTTGCGGCTGCCAGCAGTTCAACACCGTTGATATCCGGCATTATAAGGTCGCTGATCAATACGTCCACATTGGTGTTTTTTTGCAGGACTTCTTTGCCTTTGCGCCCGTTTTCGGCTGTGAGGACTTTGTGGCCTTCCTTGGTCAGCACAGCTTCCAATACTCTTCTTATGTTCGGCTCGTCATCCACGACGAGTATATTGCCGGTCTTTTTACTCATACTTAAATCATACCACATCTGAGTGTTGGGTGATGGTTATTGGGTGCCAGGGAAAAACACTTTTGACTGTTAAGTTCGATATTTGCCATCCAGGGATCTCCTGACATCGGCAATTCGGCAGCATCCGATATTCGTCGTAATTGCTGATAATGTTATAACATCCATTCTCCGACACTCGATGGTCGGGGGGATTCTTGCCCCCGACCTTTCTTTACGGGCATTCTTGCCCGGATATACAAAGCTATCTAGAAATGCCGGAGTAGGAATGCTCGTCAAGCACCTGATACCCAACACACGTCACCTGTTTCACCTACATGCGCCGTTCCATTGTTTGATCGTAGTCTGCAGCGATGGCCGAATAGGTTTTGGAGCGCGGGAGCACGATCTTGAATGTTGTGCCCATATTCGGTTTGCTCGTTACTTCGATCCGTCCTCCATGGTTTTCGATAATCTTGTGGACCACGCTCAGTCCCAGGCCGGTACCTTTTGTTTTAGTAGTAAAGAAAGGCTGGAAAATGCGCTCAACCTTGTCCGGCGCAATACCTACTCCCGTATCGCTCACCGATATGAACGCACCGCCTGCAGGCATCACTCCCGTCTCTATCGTGAGCATGCCTCCTTCTGGCATAGCCTGCAGCGAGTTGATTATCATGTTTTTGAGAACCTGTTCAAGCTGGCTGTCGTCGGCCTGAATTTCCGGCACGGATTTTGCCAGATCTTCTTTGACCACCACGTTGCTGTCGGTGATATGCACGCTCATCAGGTGCAGCGTCTTCTCGACAATATCATTTATGCAGGCGGGCTTGAGTTCAAGCTGCATAGGCCGCGCGAAATCCAGGAACTCGGTTGTGAGGCGGTTCAGACCGTTGACCTCATCAACGATGATTCCAAGGAACTCGACGATTGCTGGTTCCTCTTCATATTCTTTCTGCAGGAACTGCGCGGCTCCCTTTATGGAACTCAAGGGGTTTCTGAGTTCGTGTGCGATACTAGCTGCAAGCTGGCCGACCGCTGCCAGTTCACCCATGCGCCTGAAGTCGTCCTCCATCTTGATCTCGCGGGTGATATCTTCAAATATAATGACCAGGCCGAGCTGTTCACTTGCGCTGTTCAGCAGTTGTGATACGCTGACATTGATATAGACTTCATCGCCATTGTTTGTCGGATGGAATGCAAGTTTGTATCCGTGATAGGTCTCACCGGTTTTGAAGACTCGCTCGATTGACTTTTGCAGGCTCTGTTTTTCTGATTCCTCGACCTTGAGGTGAGCCATAGCCTTGTCATATTGCATTCCCACGACTTTTTCGACACCGATACCGACAATATTTTCGGCAGCCGCATTCCAAGTAAGGATCATTCCATCTGAATCAAGTGTGACCACCCCTGCCGCTATACTGCTCAGGATATTGTCAGTATAGCTGGTGAGAGCGCTCAGCGCTTCGAGTTCTTTATATATAGCGGCGCCCTGGCTCGCGATAATCGAGAGCACCCGAACGTCATCGTCCGAATAATGGTTGGGGCTGTAGTTGTGCACGCTCATCACCCCGACTACTTCGTCCTGCAGAATGAGTGGAATCGCCATCAATGAGCGCACTTTGTGCAGATGTTCGGTTTTGAACCTTGGGTCGATCTCAATATCCGGAGAGACAATAGCCTTTTGCTCACTAACCGCCCAACTGACAACACCTGCGCCACCAAGCCTTTCATCCGGCGGCATGGATATTTTTTTGCTGCGTGATCGCGCAGCCTTTACAGAAGCGATTCCGGCATCATGGTCAACTGCATAGATAAACGCCTCGTCATAGTCGGCCAGGTCCGATACAATCGCCAGAATCGAGTCGAGGGCTTCTTCCAGGTTCGCCGCGGAACTTATCTTCTTGGAAAACTCATAAAGCGCAGTCATCTCGAGCACACGCTGATGCATCTTCTGCTCATATGTCATGGCATTTTTGAGGACTGTTGCAGCGTGTGACGCCATTATCGATATCAGTTTGAGTTCCGTGCTTTCAAACGCTTCTCCACCGTTTCTATATAGGACGATTGCGCCGATGGTGGTATCCTCAGCGACAAGCGGCGCAAGCATGAGTGTTGTTCTACCCGGCGCGAGAGCTTGAAGCAGTTCTGAGTAGGCTTCACTATCGCTGATATCGTTAGGTGATATCAGCATTGGGGCCTTGAGTTCACGCACAAAATCGACTGATTTTTGATTCTTCGTGGCTTCTTCGATCTTTGCTGCAAGCGGCTTGAGCCCGCCGGAAAAGGCTTTGAGTATCAGGTGACCGCGCTTTGTGTCGAAGAGTAGCAGGCCGGCACCATCGCATCCGACCGCTTTTGCCGACGTCTGCACCAGCATATGAGATGCATTGTCCAGACCGTATGCAGCGCTGATATTACGGCTGTGCTCATAGAGGACATTGAGTTCGGCATATTTTTCTTCCATCGCCTCATAGAGCCGCGCGTTCTCGACGGCAATACCGGCCTGGCTCACGAATGTGGCCAGCAGGTCCACATGCTCGGGTTCTATTGCATTATTATTCACGGAGTTGTCCGCGACGACCACTCCGATAGTTGTCTTTCGCACCACAATCGGAGCTGCCAGGAATTCGCCGGAACCCTGCTGGCTGGGTTCAAAAGGGGAGCCTTGTGAAAAGATAGGAATCTGTTCTTTAGCTGCCAGGCCGATTACTCCTTCGCCCGGCTTCACACGGTCAATGACATGATCATTTTCATCATATCCTTTACGCGCCCCTGCAACGAACTCATTCGCCCTGGTGTCCAGCAGGTATACACAGCACCTGTCGAATCCCACGATATCGGTGATGCTCTCGACAATCTGATCGAGCACATTTTCAAGATCGAGTGTAGAGTTGATAGCCCTCAGTACTTCGGATATTCGCGACATCTCCTCAATCTTGCGGTTGAGCCGTGAGGTTAGATGAGTGTTTGATATAGCGAGCGACGCATGAGTTGCAAAGACGCAAAAGAGCTTTAGGTCATCCTGTGTAAATGGCGGTTTTGGTTTATGGCGTCTGATGCTCAGAACGCCTTTGACATAACCCTCTTCATCTTTGAGAGGTACACACATAGACCCGCTGACACCCGGTCTGGGTTTTATGCTGTCTTTGAACCTTGGATCATGCGATATGTCTTCTATCAGGACCGGCTCGCCGGTCTGAGCCACTCTGCCTGCGATTCCTTCGCCCATGGCTATCCTGGCTCCGTGGACTATATCGTCTGCCAGGCCATAGCTGGATTTGATGACCAGTGTGTTCTCGCCCGGCTCTATCAGCATCAACGAGCAAGTCTGCGCGTCCATCACCGATGCAGCCTTCGTCACGACAGTGTTGAGCAGCGGCATCACGTCATGCGGATCCACGGCCTGTCCCACTTCGTATAGGGATGCGATCTCTTCGAGATGCCTGCGGTCCGGGTGAGTGGATGGATCCGAGGCGTTATGAGACGATCCGGCTCCCAGAGCATCGCGGGAAATATCGAATATTTGCCGCATAATCTCCGGTGCCGATCCGTTCGATCCTATCAGCTCTGCAATTTTATGTATGGCAGAGTTATCCGAGGGCGATTGTGACATAATCTTTTGTAGTGCGCCGGCAGTTATGGTCCAAATTGCATTGACTGTCGAACACCATGTTACCCGTAAATCCTCAACTATAACCTTGTTCCACAGATGAGTTGTTTATGATCTATCTCATGCCTCTTTGGGCAGCACACTTATTATAAATTTCGGTAAGCATATTTGAATAACCTATATGTCCATTGTCTTCGATACCCAGCTTAGCCATCAGCGGCACAGCAATTTTGGACGCAAGTTCTTCTCGCACTTTTCCGTCAAGCTCGGCTTTACGTTCGACAAATCTCTTTATCGTCTCGAAATCATCCGGGCTGACAAGCTCGATATTTCTCACAAGTTCGGCCTCCGGGTATTGCGCAGCGGATGCTTCTTCCTGAGTTTGCTTTTCCTTGGTGTGCATCCATTCACTGCGTTCTTTGACGACCAATGTGCCCGCCGCAAAATCTCCCAGGCGTTTATTTCTGCTGTTTGCCAGCACAGATATCATTCCGACAAGATATATTCCGGGGATCATATCGACTATCCTCACCAGGTTGCGAACGGCGGCGCTTGCGAAGTCTATAGGGGTTCCACCTTCACGAATGGTGCGCATTCTGGCATAGCGTTTGCCGGGCGACTGTCCGTTCCAGACAGTCTCGAAGTAGACATAATAGCCGTACCACATAACAAACGACGCTATTGCCAATAGTGCATTTGCCCAAGTCGTTCCCGGCCATCTGCCGTGTTCGGATAGGAGCATGCGCACCCCCAGCACAGCCAATATCAATAGTACCTGAAGCAGCAGGTCGATAATTGCAGCCCCTGCGCGCGAAGCCAGCCCCGCCAGTTCATATTCTATCCTGACATTTTCAGGCGTAACTACGGTTATGTGTCTCGACAAACCCAACCTCCAACTTCCAACTATCGGCCTCTATCTGCTATAATTCAAATGTGGACGAACGCTCATACATAGAAAACAGACAAGATTCATGGCATAGCCTGTCGAACAAGATCGACCGCATACGCACGCATGGCCTGCGCTCTCTTTCGCGAGCCGAACTTGCATCCATAGGCTCGGAGTATCGCAGCGTAGTCTCCGACCTGTCGTTTGCCCGCAGCCAGGGCGCAAGCAATGAACTGGTGCTCTATCTCAACGAGCTGGCTGCCAGAGCACATGGTATACTTTATGCCACATCCGGCGCAAGTGTCAGCGGAATTTGGTCCTTTCTTATTAGAGAGTTTCCGGCGCTGTTTCGTTCCACAATCAGGCATACACTTTTGGCCACGCTGATCTTCATGGCAAGCTGGGCGGGCGCGTCTTATCTGGTTATTACCGACCCGAGCATATCTTATGCGCTCATGCCAGAGAAGCTGCAGGCCAAGGATGTCAGAAATATCAAGTCTCCGATCCCCGACCCCGCGCAGATGTCGAGTTATATAATGACCAACAACATCAAGGTCGGCATATTTTCATTTGCCGGTGGAATAAGTGCGGGCGCAATAACGGTTTTCGAGATGGTCCAGAACGGCGCGATGATAGGTGTGGTCGCCACACTCTATGCGCCCATAATGGGCAGGGCGCGATTCTGGTCATATATACTCCCTCATGGAATAATCGAGCTTGTGGCCATATTTATATGCGGCGGGGCAGGGTTAATGATAGGCTCGGCTATGATTGCTCCGGGCAATATGCGCCGCTCTGATGCTATCCGATTGGCATCCGGTAAGGCTCTCAGGCTCTTTGCAGGGACGATCCCAATGTTTATCGTTGCCGGGATGATTGAAGGTTTCATCACACCGTCGGTATTGCCTATATGGTCCAAACTCACATTTGCCGCCATAACAGCCATCGGCCTGACAGCGTACCTGGGCTTTGCCGGGGGGATAGGGAATACCAATCCCTAACCTCTAGCCCCTACAACATGTTTTTGCCTTTTATGTTCAGATATTCGTTTATCACAGAAGGCGTGAACTTTTCCGGCGGGACATCGAGGACAATTGCGCCGGAGCGTACCAAATGTGCAGCCGCTTGTTTTCTAGACTGCAGCACCTGTCTGGCCGCAGCGGCATTGAACGCATCTTCTGAGTTTTCAACTTTAGTTCGCACAGCATCAGTCACAGCCGGGTCCGCCATCGTGACGATCAGGCACAGATGTTTTTTAGTAAGGCTTGCGATCTGCGAGATTAATGGCTTTGAGGATTCCGGGTCAACCAGGTCGGTGAAGAAGACTATCAAACTCCGCCGGGTCCATTTTTTTGATAGATAGGGTATCGCGCGGTAATAATTCGAGTCCCCTTCAGCGTCCTTGAGGTTATAAGTAAGCCGCAGCAGGCTCAATGTCTGGCTTTTGCCTGCCTTTGGGGGTGAGTAGTTGGTTATGTCTTCGCCGAAGGTCATCAGCCCGACCTTGTCGCCCTTTATCGCCGCCACATGCGCGAGCATCATGGATGCGTTTATGCTGTGGTCGAGGCGTGTAAGAGTGTCGATCACCGGTCCCATGATGCGCCCGCAGTCCAGGACTATGAGTATGTTCTGCGATCTCTCCTGCTGATATATCCTGGTCACCAGCCTCCCGCGTCTGGCGGAGGCTTTCCAGTCGATTGCTCGAAACTCATCATCGGGCATATAGTCCCGCAAAGACTCGAACTCAGTGCCTCTGCCGCGAATCCGCGCGAACCTCTGTCCCGGCTGGATGGCATGTTCTCGCCTCAGTCCGATCTCATATCTGCGCATATCCAGCAGGTTAGGGTAGACCTTGCAATGCTGCCTTGCTGGAATCTTGTACTGCCGAATGACCAGTCCCAATGGGCCGAAGAGCCGGACGTATATATCCATAAACTCATAGTTACCCCTTTTTGGTGGGATCAGATGATAGGTCGTCTCCCATTCCGACCGGGCAGCTAATATGAAATTGACGACATTTCCATGCGCGTCGAAGCCCTCTGGATATTCATCGCGAACAATGCCGTTCACGTGTCGATAGCCGGAGTTCCTCATGACCAGTCGCACAGGATTTCCAACGCCCAGTGAGAGCTTCTCGTCACAAACACGCATGACCTCGACAGATTTCCCTCGCACGATCCACAGCCATTCCCATGCCGCGGCGGCAGCTGCGAATGTTATTATCACTATTCCGCTGGTCACAAGAGCACCGGACCATCCCGAGAAGCCGATCATCAGCGCTCCGATTACAAGCAGTATTACGAATCTGGTTGTAAAGATCATGTGTTTCCCATCGTCACTGTGTTTTGATTTTTCTTCGGCTCAACGTATTTAGGCGTCGTAAAGGATATGGAGTAATTCCATCTCTCCAGCTCGGCGCCTTTATCCGCTTTAATCTCAAATTTATAGTTGAAGACTTTGTCATTCTGGCTCACAGTTCCATACAGCCTCAACGCTGTAACTGCGGACTCAGGGCTCAGAGGCGAACTCAGCTTGCTCGGCGAACCCAGCCAGGCTTCCAAAGCAGGTCTCTTGTCCCACCTGATATTCAGCAGGTCGAGCCCCTTTTCAGTAAATACGGAGTTTTTCTGTTTTTGTGTAAGCGTGGAGTAGAATTTGAGCAGACCACTGCTGTCGGACCGGCCGATGATCGAATGGATTTCAGATGTATTTATGTCCTTATAACCGTTAAGTATTTCGTCCGATCCTATGTTATATATATATTGATATTTAGTTAACGTCGCCATCCATGTAAGGTCGTCGAGATCGAGCGTGCCGGTGTCTTTGAATACCTCTCGCCAGTGTTCCATCCATTCGTCCGGGATTTGCTGCTGCCTGAGAGTATACCAGTCTTTCTTGCGTAGTTCCACTGTGTTTTCGCGCTTCCACCAATTTGCATTGCATGCACTTGCAACCCGTGAAAGTAAGTCTCCCAGGCTCATTTCAATGCCATGCATGTCCTGCCCCATAATGCCGATTGTGCCGCCGCTTATGTCACCCGGGTAGCCGTCCGAAACAATATTCAACTTGAACTTTTCGGCCAGTGTTCGTGCGAAATCTTCAAGCTGGTATTTTTTAAAGGGAGTGATAACGTCTTTTTCAACCCGTTTCATATCAGGATCATCAGAATGCTGTGCTTCAGGGTCATTACTTATATCGATCAATTCTCGCCACTCAGGCATTGTAGCTTCGATCTGCTTTTGCCAGTATTTCCGGTGGATGTCTTCGTAAGAGTCATCCGAACCCCAAACTTCATCGATGAAATTACCTTCTATCTTTGCAGCATAACTTTTCGGGTCACAGAACCCAAAGCGAAATCCCAGATAACTGTGTGTGGATATGTTCATCGACAGGTTATTTATGTATCCCAGAAATGCTGTTGTGTTGTTGCCGAGCACAAGGGAGATTTTGTCCATGTCTTTGCTGATGTCCTCAGGTATGGATGCAACCTTGTTTGGGTTTCTGCCATATTGAACATCCATCTTGTACAAACCTTTAAAGAAATCGAGCATGGCCTCCTGACCGCTTTGTGATAGCTTTGCCGAATTGATTTCCAACTCAGTTCCGTTCGCCATAGCCATCTTCAGGTCGGGGCATTCTACAAACAGCCTCGACATGGCGTCCGCAGTGCCTGACTGATCCAACGCTGACAGATACGGGTTATCCTGATCTGAATTATCAATCCATGCATCCGGGTCGGCGAGTGTATTCACCAGAGACAGCCTGGCATCGGCAAGTTTCTTTGCTGCCGATTCGGTTTCTTTTTGTTTGCGCATCTCGGCAGTAATTACGGCTGCACGATCCATGTACAGCCGGTATACGGTCTGATCGCCGTCGCCTGTTTTCTTCCACTTGAACTTCATCACGCGTGCTATGGAGTTCATCAGATCGCCGATAGGCATGTCCTTTACAAACACATTCATCCGTCTGTCGCGCACCTGCCAGTCCTTGTCGTTAAACCCGGCATTGAGCGTAATGCCGGTCAAAGTGGACAAGACGTACAGTGTCTGGACGACTGATTTCTTTTCCAGCGAGCACGATATCTTCTGCGCCAGCCTGGAATCGTTGTTTTCGATCTCTACTTCGGCAGAGTTCGGATCAACTGTTGTTTTCCCGAAAGCCAGAGCATCGGACGCTGCGCTTGCCAGCAACATGAAAACGAGCAAAACCACTGAAAAACGCTTCATAAGACATCCTCTGAGGTATTGGCCAGCCGCACAAGTTATAAATTTGTTTACTCAAATCCTCTGCGCATTCCTGCATTTACAGAAACTCGCAGGAATCGAGTTCACTTTCGCATAAGGCCTACCTGTTATGGATAAGTTAGCAGATCTACACACTCACACCACATCCTCCGATGGCTGCCATACCCCGACGCAAGTTGTTGAGGCAGCTGCGAAAGCAGGTCTGACCGCTGTTGCAATTACGGATCACGACACCGTCGCAGGTATAGATGAAGCGCTGGAAGCTGGAAAACACAATTGGATAGAGGTCATACCCGGCATCGAGATCAGCACGATATATCACGATAAAGTCGAGGTGCACATTCTCGGCTATTTTATAGATCACAAGAGTCCTTCGTTGATCGAGAAACTCGATGTGCTCAAAAATGCCAGATATGATCGCGCCAGACAGATGGTTGAAAAGCTCAATGCCGTGGGTGTGCATATCAGCTTTGACCGAGTGTTGGAGCTTGCCCAGCATGGTGCGGTCGGCAGGCCGCATGTAGCGAAGGCCATCTGTGAGGTGGGCGCTGCATCATCCATGGACTCTGCGTTCGGCAGGTTTTTGCAGGAAGGCGGACCCGGTTATGTGCCTAGATATAAAGTGACGCCGTTGGAGGCGATGGAGATAATTTCCGAGGCCGGAGGGGTTTCATGCGCTGCACATGTGGCAAAGCTAAGGAGAGATGAAATCATTGTGGAACTGGTCGGCAGTGGTCTTCGCGCCATAGAGGTCAATCATCCTGATCACTCTTCGGCAGGGCGAAAGTTCTACAAGCGGTTTGCGCAAAGCCGGGGGCTGATTGCAACAGGCGGTTCCGATGCCCATGGTTTTGCGGGTAATATTCGGCCTGGAGTAGGGGATGTGACCGTTCCATATGGTGTTGTCATCGAACTGAGAATCAAGTCTCGACTCAGGCGTGAGTGTTAGGAGAACGAGTTTTCTCACTTTAGCTTCTGACCTCTAGCCTCTATCTTCCAGCAAGGGGGTGTAGATGATGGCGAACAGCAAAGCAGCCATGGAGGTCAGTCCGGTAGTAGCGGCAGTAATTATCATTGTCGCGATATTAGTTGCCGCCGGAATAATGAACTACATGGCCGGTCACCAGAATGCAGCTTCTTCAGATTCCAATCAGGCTCCTGTAAACCCGGCATCCAGTGGCGGGCAGGGATCCAGTGGGCAAAACGTGCCCGCATCGCCTTCGCAGACAAGCCCTGCTTCACCGGCATCGCCCGGTGGGCAATAACCAAAGTTTTATGATCTTGTGGGGCACAACGAGGTGCCCCATTTCTGATTGTTGGAGGTTGGGTTCGATGTCTGAACGATCCGAATGCACGTGCGAAGAAAAACTGGATGCGGCGATAGAGTCCCTGATATATGTTTTTTCCAGCCGTGATGGTCTGATGCGCAAGTCTGCACGTGAGGCGCTCGTCGTCATAGGCAGGCCCGCAATTCCGTCTCTGATTCAAGCGTTGGCGGACAAGAACAAAAATGTGCGCTGGGAGTCTGCAAAGGCCTTGGAAGAAATCGGTGACCCAAGCGCTGCTCAGGCTCTTGTAGCCAGGCTCAAGCAGGACAACTTCGGCATCCGGTGGATAGCTGCGGAATCTCTGGTCAAGTTCGGAAAGGATGGTCTCAGGCCGCTGTTTCTTGAACTGCTGCAAAACCCTGATTCGGGCTTTTTGAGAGATGGGGCGCACCACGTGCTCTATTCCATTGCCGGCAAAGATCCGTCGCTGCAGGGCATCCTCAGCCCTGTCATTGACGGTTTGGGCGCAGTCAGTGGAGCAAAGGATGTGGTTCCATACATTCAAGCAGCTCTGGAAGCTCTCGATATTGAAGCTGAAAGTGTTGAAGAAGACGAACTGCTCGGAGACTCATAGATATGCCGACCCAGTTTCATTCCGAGCAAGGTCAACAACTCAAAGACGTGCCTGTCGAACAACGATTTAAGCTCTTGAACACATCCGACATCGGCCTTCCGCAAAGCGAAGCCCAATCAAGAATGGTCTATCCGACCAGCACGAGCGTTAATGATAACCACTATTAGTGCTCAGGTCATTGCAACTCTAGTCTCTGTTTATGGTTTGTTTATGACCCCGATAGGCTGGGCTTTGGCAGTCTGGGGTTATGCTCTTGCCTGGTTTCTGGTCAACGACCGTATAAAATTGCTTGGATATCGCATCTTGGATCCGGCGGAACCGTCTATCTTGGCGAAAAAAATATAAACTGATGCGGTGTTTGTATTTCCCGATTATGGGTATTATTGATGAGGCTGCATGAAGGAGACGATCATGTTTGCGCGAATACTCTACATACTATTTGCGTCACTGTTGGTTTCGAGCGGCACATTATCTGCCGCGCAGTCTAATATTACTGATGGAGGAACGATTAAAATGCACGAACTACCCCCACTCCCCTACGATTACAAAGCACTTGAGCCTTATATCAGTGAGCAGATTATGCGTCTGCATCATGATAAGCACCAGGCAGCGTATGTTGCTGGTTTAAACAAAGCCGAAGAGGAGCTTGCGAAGGCTCGGTCCGAAGGAAATTTCGCGGTCGTCTCGTACTGGGAACGGCAGCTTGCTTTCAACGGCTCTGGAGATGTGCTGCACACTCTCTTCTTTGCGAGTATGTCTCCGAATGCAGGAGGCGAGCCGACTGGAGACCTTGCAGATCAGATAAAGAAAGACTTCGGCAGTTTTGATGCCTTCAAGAAGCAGTTTTCCGCCGCTGCAGTTGGCGTTGAAGGCAGCGGTTGGACAGCATTAGTTTGGCAGCCTGAGTTTGAAAAGCTCTATATAACACAGATATTGAACCATCAGAACAACGAACTGTCAGGAGCGCAGCCGATACTCGTTCTGGACGTATGGGAGCATGCCTACTATCTGCAATACGAAAACCGCCGTGCTGAATGGGTCGAGAACTGGTGGAACGTAATCAATTGGAACAACGTCGCCAAGAACCTGTCGGCAGCCAGATCATATGTGCCCGAAAAGATCAGTGCAAGCATGTGATATCTGTGGGTGTTTGATCCTCATTTTATTGATCGTGTATCGCCTGGTCGTTGATTATGGCGATACACGATTGTCCTCGTTTGATCGCAAGCGCGGTTTTGGAGTAACATAATCGTAATTAAATCAATCGGAACGCTGGAGAGCCATCATGCGTAGCTAAGTAAAGAGCAGTCTTGAGCTTGCATCGGAGATATGTGTTCTGAATATACGGTATCCAGATCGTGACGTGCAATTTACTTAGTCCGCATTATTCACGAGAAACGTGAATAATGCTCTCGGAAACCCGTGTTATGCGCTTTACGCGTAATACGGGTTAGCGTAAAGCGCATAATTTGTATGGAGTTTGGAATGCGATACAAAAAAATATGGTTTATTATTCTCGCCATTCTTGCGCTGGGGACATCGGCGTTTTCCGAGCCTGTAGTAAAAGAAGTTGCTGACGGAATCACACTCTACCAGGATATCACTACCGAGCCGGAGCCATTAGTAACGAATGTGGTGAGGATAGACCTTGCGAACCCGGCTGTTCATGTAAAGGCGGCGATAGGCCGGGATATGGTGATGGACAATACTCCGAGCAAAGGCCGCGAGATAGTCAGTTCGATCACTGCGCGCAAAGGGGCGGTGATTGGAGTAAATGCCGACTTCTTTCCATTCAATGGAGACCCAAACGGCATATGCATATCTGACGGCGAGCTTATAAGCGAGCCGTGGAATGGCAGGCCGGCTTTCGGACTGTTGAGAAACGGACTTGTCGTCTTTGACACCCCCAGTCTCAATGCAACACTCACCTTTGCCAACGGTGTTGGCCGGCAGATAGACGGCATCAACCGTGGCAGAGAGACGAACCAGCTGGTAGTCTACACCCCCACATATGGTGATAGCACTCTGTCCAAATTCAAGGGCACAGAGGTAGTTGCCACAACAGATGAGCTGCCTGTGCGGGTAGGCTGCAGTCTAGCCCTGACGGTAACCGAGATCAATACAGATGTCCTGGACACAAAAATTCCAAAAAATGGGGTCGTGATATCGGCGGGCGGACCAGCCGCATCATTTCTCGCAGGTAATGTAGCGGTTGGTGATAAGCTGCGAATGGTTCTAAACATCAAAAGCGCCAGCGGCGTCGATTGGACACAGATGGATCAGGCAGTAGGTGGTGGACCATGGCTGATAAAAAGCGGCAATATATATTTGGACTATAAAGCAGAAAATTTCAAAAATGACTTTGCCAGAAAGAACCATCCACGCACTGCAATCGGCGTCACTTCGGACAATAAGCTCCTTATAGTAACGGTCGATGGCAGACAGTCGTTCAGCAGCGGGCTTTCTCTGCAGAAGCTGGCCGAGGCGATGAAGATACTAGGTGCATGTCAGGCAATCAACCTTGACGGTGGAGGCTCCACGACACTGTCGATACGCGGGACCATAGTAAACAGTCCTTCAGGCGGCGCTGTGGCGGGCAACCCATACGATGGCGGTGAGCGTGCCGTAGCCGATATGCTGTTGGTAAACGTAGAAAAAGATGCCGCTGAACGTGAGCTTTCCAAGCTTAAAATCAGCGGCATTGGAAAAGAGATAGAGTCGGGCGAGAAGACTCAGCTCTATCTGACCTGGGGCAACGACGATCAGACGCTTACGGAGGAGCAGCTTTCGCGAGTGGTGTGGGGATGCACAAAGGGTATAGGTTTCATCGACCAGAACGGCTATTTCAATCCAATAATGGCGCGCACCGGGACAATCGATGCATTTTATGGTGACCAGAAGGTAAGCATTCCCGTCACGGTAATCGGTGGTCAGCCTGCAGGAATCAGCATATCTGCAGTGAATGACAAACTCGATCCGCGGCGCACGAAGGTCAAGGCAACAGTAACCGATCAGAACGGCAACTTTCTTGCGAATAAAGATATCACTTTGACGATTACAAACGGCATCCCAAACACCAGTGCTGGGAAGACCGACAAAAACGGCACATATTCGACGGATGTTGTATGGGACATAACTGAGAAGCGGATTGTCAAGGCTGTGGTAGATGAAGTATCCAGCGAAATATCAGTTCCCAATAGCAATTAGAACACGGTCCTTTTCATGGAACGATAATTAAGATATGCCTCGGGACGCCAGTTTCCGAAGCGGAGGATAATTCATGAAGTTTAGAGTCTTGATCTTGAGTCTGGCTTGCATGCTGGTGCTGGTGGGATGCGGCCATAAAAATACTTCGGTGAAGTCTGCAAAAAAGCCAAACCGTCAAACAGCGTCAACGAGCGCAAACTCTCCCAATAATACAGCCACGAAGCCTCAAGCGGCAAATGACCAATCGGATTCCGGGCTGTCGTTTAATATCCAGCCGCAGACACTGGATCAGGCACTTAATCCTCTTGGCGCACTGAACAATAATAGCCAGGCCAGCCCAAAAGGCTCCGGGATTGCTGGAAACCTTAATGTGCCTACCAAAGCACCTGCAGCTTCAGCGCCAGCCGCACTTCCCAAATCGGTTAAGCCAAAGCCCGATCAGCTTCTGGCGCTTGTGCAGATGCGATATAGGTCCGTCAAGACTATCAACATAACAGGCACAACAGGCGTGATTGTTGAGGCTGATGGCAAAGTTGTAAATAAGAGTTCAGGCACCAAATCTAGTTTTGTGTTTAAGCGTCCTGACAAATTCAATGTCACAGGATCAAATGAGCGGATGGTAAGCGACGGCAAAGTAGTTGTCAGGTATTTCAGTGGCACAAAACGCTTTGCCAAGACCAAGCTCGACAAAGAAAAGCAGCGTCTGCTTTTCAGAGAGATGATAGGTTCACAAGCAGGTGTGCGGAGTCTCGGTCTATTGATGGGTCTGGACTACGCTCCAATGATGTCTTCGATGAAACTGCTTAAGGACTCCAAAGTCGGCGGCAGAGATACTTACGTTCTCTCTATGCGTATCAAAGAGGGTGTCGGCTGTCCAAAAGGCTCCAATGCTGTTCAGACTCTCTGGATAGGCAAGAAGGATTTTGTGATTTATAGAAATCAGTTAGTGGAAAAAGGTAAGCCAAAACTGCCGAATGGCTTCAAAGGTAAAGCACCGAAACTGCTTGAGTCCACAATTAACGTTGTTGTGACCAAATGCGTCCTGGATGCAAATATGCCGGATTCCAATTTTGTATTCAGTGCTCCGGCGGGTGCAAAGCCTATCGAAGATTTGACCAAGGACTATCTTCACGGCAAAAATGCTCCCGAACTTGCATTCACCTGGACTGATGGAAGCAAGAAGAGTTTGGCTGATTTCCATGGCAAAACCGTGATACTGGACTGCTGGGCGCTGCCGATGTGTGAGCAGCATCTGCCTGTGCTGCAGAAGATCTATGAAAAACACAAAGAGGCGGTGCAGATTGTCTCTGTTTGTGTCAATTCGGACACTGAAGAGGTAAAGAAATATCTCTCTGAAAAATCACTCGATTTTCCGGTGGTATATGCAAATGAGGACATCGCGCATATTCTCAGGACCAAATATCACGTGCAAGTGATCCCAACAATTTTCCTGATCGACAAGTCCGGTGTTGTCCAGGAAACCATACTCGGCATGCCTCCTGAGAAGGATATCACGGCCAAGCTAGATAAGTTACAGTAAGGTGAAGCACATTTGGCTGCCGTTTAGGTGAGGAGGGATTTGCATGCAGGTAGTTCACTCAATTGATGAGATGCGCACAATAATCCATCAGGCTCGCACAGACGGCAAGACCATCGGCCTGGTCCCGACGATGGGTGCACTGCATGTGGGCCACCTCAAGCTGGTATCTCATGCAAAGCAGGACTGCGGATTTGTCGTGGTGAGTATTTTTGTGAACCCGACTCAGTTCGGACCCAGTGAAGACTTCAACAAATATCCCAGAACCCTTGAGGCCGACTGCCGCAAATGCGAGAGCGCTGAGGCCGACGTCATATTTGCGCCACTTGCGGTGGACATGTATCCCGGCGGCTTTGACACGTGGATAGATGTCAAAGGACCGGCTGAACTGCTGGAAGGCCAGAGCCGTCCTGAGCATTTCCGAGGGGTTGCAACGGTATGCACCAAGCTCTTCAACATAACGGATGCCGACCGCGCCTACTTCGGCAAAAAGGACTATCAACAGCTCATCGTGATCAAAAAAATAGTCAGTGACCTCAACATGAATGTCGAGATAGTGCCCATCGACACAGTGCGTGAACGCGACGGTTTGGCGATATCTTCTCGCAACTCATATCTGGACTCGCGTGAGCACGAGGCCGCTCTCGTGTTGAGCAGATCACTGGAGATGGCCAGGCAGGCATTTGAAAAGGGTGAGAGGAACGCCAAAGCGCTCCAGACACGTGTTTGGAACCTGATTGCTGCCGAGCCGCTTGCAAAAGTGGATTATGTTGCCGTTGCGGATGCCGAGACGCTTGCTCCAGTCGAGACAATCGAGCGAGATGCGGTCGTGCTTTTGGCGGTCAGGGTAGGCTCAACGAGGCTGATAGACAACATTGTGCTGGCTGCCGGCTGCCGGGTGTCAGGTGTCGGATGATGGGTTCGATTCCACTCTCCATCCCCTTACCTCTAGTCTCCAGTTCCTAACACCTGACCCCAAATCTCTAAACAGATCCGTGCTGCGGCTGGAATTATCCTCGGCCCGCTTGCGCATCATGTCGCGTGCTCCACAGCACGGATCGCTGGGGGAAACCGTCTGCGTCCGCCTGATCCCTTAGTTTGCCGCTTCTTTTTTCTCGCGACTCCCACCCAGCCCGGATTATACGCTTCCGCAAAACCCGGGTTTCCGAGAGCATTATTCACGTTTCTCGTGAATAATGCTGGCCAGACGTTCGCACCTGTTCTATACCCACCAGCCCAAGTATGCAAACACTAAAATTGTCGCGCTCTTTGTTATGAGACTTTGGTGCTCTTTAATGCGGCTTCAATGAAGTCGTCAATATCACCGTCCATCACACGCACCACATCGCCGGTCTCATGGTTATTTCGATGATCTTTGACCATAGTATATGGCTGAAAGACATATGAGCGCATCTGATTGCCCCATTCTATGGCACGAATATCGCCCCGCAGTTCCGCGATGCGCTGTTCATTTTCCTCATTTGCAAGCTGACCGAGCTTGGCTGCGAGGACCTTCATTGCCGATTCTTTATTTTTGTGCTGTGAGCGTTCATTCTGACATGTGACGACTATTCCAGTCGGTATATGAGTAATTCGGATGGCCGAGTCTGTCTTGTTGACATGCTGGCCGCCCGCACCGCTGGATCGATATGTGTCGACTCTTATCTCGTCAGGGTTGATGTTGACCTCGATGTCTTCTTCGATTTGTGGGATGACGTCGACAGCCGCGAATGATGTATGCCTGCGCTTGTTTGCATCGAACGGTGATATCCTTACCAGGCGGTGCACCCCGCGTTCGTTCTTGAGGTAACCGTAGGCATTGCGACCCCCAAACAGGACCGTGACGTTCTTGACCCCGGCCACATCGCCCTCGACAGTGTTGAGGATTTCTGTTTTATATCCGCCGCGCTCAGCCCATCTCAGGTACATGCGAAGCAGCATATCTGCCCAGTCGCAGGCTTCAGTGCCGCCCGCTCCGGCGTTAATCTCCATTATTGCGTTGGCCGAGTCATGCTCGCCGGATAACAGAGTCTGGAGTTCGAGCTGTTCATGAGCATGCTCGATTGACGCCAGTTCATGCCGCAGTTCATCTGCTTCGGAACCGGTGTCGTCATCGACCATCTGAGCAAGCTCTATAAAATCACTCACACGTGATTGCAATTCAAGCAGTGGATCGATCGTAGACTTAAGGGAGCTTAGCTTCTTGAGTGTTTTCTGAGCTTCCGAGGCGTCGTCCCAAAAATCGGGGTGTCCTGATTGTTCTTCCAGACGTGCTATTTCTTCCTGTAATCTAGGGACGTCAAAGATGACCTCCCAGCTCTTCGAGGTCTCGCTTGAGGGCAGCGGCTTTTTCTATTTCAACGTTTAGCATCTTTTCTCCAATATCTGATAGGCCGGGACGAGTCTGCCCAGGCCATGCTCTATACATATTATATTATTTATTGACTCTCACGCCAATGCCTAAGTGTCTGTTTGTATTCTCTCAGCAGCCAGCCTAAAATGAACGACTCCATCAGGACAGGTGAAGTCAATACTTTCAGCGGTTTTGCCGCCAAGCTCCCTCAGATCACCACCGCTTCTTACAGCAGTCATCAATGGGTATGCGATCATCATACACTCTGGGCAAAAATCCACAGGACATTCATATGTTGACGTGAATGTGTCTTCCGGCTCGAAGCCCAGCCTACAGTGCTCGGCTCTATCGTTATCGCCGACTTTGAGCACGCTAATCGTGAACTTCCAATCTTCCTTATACCATTTATGCATCTATTCCCTCTCTGCTGGCGGATTTATTACCCAGAGCTTTTTGGGCCAAACAAGTATACAAAGTCACCCATTTGCCAGGTCTGCCTACCCGTTCCTTCGGCAGATATGATTTTGCCAGTGTGCCCTCAAGCTTAACCCTGCCAAACTCATCTTGTTTAGCCTTGAGCATATCCCAGGCCTCTTGTAACTCTGGAGCCTGTCCAACACCGAGTGATGCTAGCGCTTCCAGTAGATGTGGCAGGCCAACACGCTGAATTTCTATGGGGAAATAGGCATCAATCATTCGATAACCGGGGCGAACATCCAATACCAGTTTCTGAGGATTATCCATCCTATAGAAAAGCCTGCGTCTAAGGAAATACTCGATCAACCCATCGACGCACAAAAAATGCATGCCGCACTTTTTCATCTCACTTGCCATAAGCAGCGCATGCATATTTGCCTTAATACAGCTCTTTGGTATTCGATTCATCTTATTCACACGATGAAGACAAAGCCAGCCGCCATCCGGCAATTGTGCATCCGCAACTTGAGCAAGCCAGGTCTGAACGCGAGAATCATTTCCATAGCCAAGCATAACCAGCGAGCGCAATATTTGAAAATCACCGCAGTTGATATCATAAGGACTTTGGAATCTGTCAATGACCGAATCTACATCCAGGTAATCTCGCGTCAGACCCGATTCAGACAGAGCTATGAGACCTCTTATTGGCGCTGTAGGTCGAGGATTCTCCATCCAAGAGAGATCGCGCGCTTGATCCAGCGTTTCAAGCACTAGTTTACGTGCTTCAATTACTTGCTTGTCGTCATTAGGCAGATCGCACAAGCCTGTCAATGTACGCGCACGGACTCCGGGATTATCTTCACCGAGCAGCCAGTCAAGTGTTTGAGTGTTCACGGTATCTCCTTAATTTGCTGTTCTTACTGCTTCCCCACCAGCCCCCTTGCATACGCATCCTGCGCAAGCCGCAAATAAACGTCCGGGCGTACCACAGTGAATCCATTTTCTTCAAGACGGTGGACAGTCTCGATAATCGCATCCATATCTACGTCATAACAGTTCACATGAGCGCACACAAACACAGGTCCAGACTGCCGCGCAGCCGATTCCTCGAATTCGCGAATTGCTCCATCAACGTCTTTGCGGACCAATGCGCTCCCGGGGCTCCAGAGCCTGTCGTCGCACCAATGTGGATTCTCACCTGGAATTCTCTCCCAGCCCTGGAAGAATCCAAGAGCATCCGGCATAGCCTCCATGTATTTTGCTATCACCTCATCGTCCACTATATCGGCGCCCTTCTGATCCTTGGGACCGCCGAATTCCTCCATCTGCTTGCGAGTGTATACAACGGTTTCATCCTTGAGCTTGTGCTCTATCCCTCCGCCGGGAACGTGCCGGACAATCCTGTTTATCGCCCAAATAGATTTAAGGGAAGTCTTTTTCATCGCGTCCGCACTGATTTTCAGATATCCCGGCAGGTCGGCAAAACCGCTCGGATAGTTGTATGCAATCCCTGAGGGTCCGCTGACTATATAGTCGTTTTCGGTCTTGGTCTTGTAATAATATTCGAGCACAGCGGGACCGATCTTTTCAAAGATTGGAGCCACTTCCCAGCCCAGTGGAACCTCTCCTCTGCGCGGATGCAGCCAGAAATGCTTTTGCACATCGCACATCGAGTGCCAAGAGTCACCGTCCGAGAGAGTGATCGTGGCATATTTAGCGTTGGGGTCACATACTGCTGACGGGCAGTGATCCTGAGAATATTCGGCAGATGCCTGTATGTGCTGATGGAATGAAGTGTTCCATGCATACGCACAATAGACCCACACACTGTGTTGACTTGCAAAATAAACATGTGTGGCTTCGCTGTCGCGGGGATTATGCCAGCCTATCATCATCGCATGATCGGGCGCAGCCGTCTGGACCTTGTCCCATAGCTCGGCCTCTTCGGGGAAATCAGCCGCGTTGATAGTGCAGCCCATCCCAAAGCCCCGATGAGCGATCAGGTAATCCATATCGGGTATCAAACGCGGACTATCGCCCTGAGTATAACCGCCCAGGACACTTAAGTTGAAGTCGCCCAGGTGATTATCTATGACCCACCGATTCGTATCGAGCCGTCCCTCGAACCGCCCGCGCAGATCCAGCAGGCATTTTAAGCCGAGTGACTTCATTTTTTCTTCGCCTGACGGTGCGCAAACGAGCGCATCCATCACACCGGCCAGCGATATCGCCGCATTGAGCGTATCGGGCACTGACTGGTCAAACACAATATAGCCCTTGAATTGATCTGCATAATTGTGCAGCAGGCTGTCGAGAGTGGTTTCAGCGGGTTCATAGCCATAGTTGCGATACCACTCGACCCAGTGATTTTCCATGCCTTTTGAGCTGGGGAGCAGATATATATTCGGGGCGTCACGATTGACAATACCCTGCAGGCTGACCGTTATCGGCCAGTCATCGGCTGCAACACTTTCAAGCGGCAGCAAGTGATATGTTTTCACTTTAGATCTCCTTGTCAACGGCGAGAAATGCAATCCGGTATAGTATAGCCGATTATAGTCAGGTTGCCTACAATAAATTTACGTATCAAAGCCCCGTATTTTTACCAGCACTTTCTTAGCAACCACCTCGGAATAAGTAATTGTGGGTATAGGTATACTGTTGAGGGAGCACACACAGTGGAAAAGCTGTATCGGATAAAAACCACGGGGCAGATGACTGCATTCACGCCATTTGGTGAGGTGAAAACGGAAGTTTGCGTGCACTGGTTTTATGATCAGCGCGAAGCTCCGGCTCTGCCTTATGGTAAAGCTATTCCAGCTTGGAACGATATGCATGCTTCCGACGAACCTTCCGAACGAAATCCTGAGTATGCGCAGCGTCTTCGAGCATATGTAGACCAGCTTTTCACACGCGAAGAGGTAGATACAATAAAGGACTATTTCCTCCAAGCCAAGACGCTTGAGACCGTGATAGAAGAAGTCGATGTGCCGGTAATGGATTACGAAGTTCCTTTCAGGGCGATCCCACCAGCACCCGAAGGTGGTGACGGCTATGGATTCATAGAGCTTTGTGGGATCGAAGGATATCCGCTTCCGTTCAAGGTGAGTGGTTTCTTCGACGTTGTCTACGATAATCCATATGATCGCTATCAAATGTCGGTAGTCAAAGGGATGATTGAACGGGCTGGTCTGGCATCGCGACATGAGAGCGATGCCCATGCGCAGTATAAAGAGATAGGTGAAAAGCTGAAACGTCTCCAGATTGTTCTGCTCGATCTTGAGCGAGCTTTAATTGGATTGAACAAAGAATTTTATAGTGAAGAATAGGCATCAAAAAAACGCCCAGTGACAACCGGGCGTCTATAGTTCTTATTCTGTTTTGTATTAATCTACCAGCGGCGTCCGCCGCCTCCGAATCCTCCTCGACCGCCGCCGCGTCCGCCGCTGCGCTCAGTTCGAGGGCGAGCTTCGTTGACGGTGAGTGTTCTTCCGCCAAGCTCTTTGCCATTGATTTCTTCAATAGCTGCGGCCACATTTTCTTCGGGGATATCAACGAACCCGAATCCCTTGTCGCCGATGACTCTGATCTCGCCTATCGGGCCGAATGGCTCGAACAGCGTACGAATGTCATCTTCGCCGGCGCTGTAGGGCATGTTGCCTACGTAAAGTGATTTATTGGCCAATTGCTTGCCTTCTTTCTGGGATTTACCCAAGCGTTTCAACGGGGCACGTGGCTGCTGAATGCAGCCTCAAAACGGACTCGATCAGTCGCAGAATATAAGGCAATCCACGGTCTTGACCAAAACGCCGATGCGCCTGCGTTGATTGTAACCGAGTACAGTATATAGCCGGTTTTAGAAAAAAGCAAACCGATCAGCCACAAAATGAATCGTTTGACATAAAATGAGTTGCAGAATATACTGATATTCAAGAACAGGCGGCTCCAAGTCGGGGGTGCGGCTGGGCCTTAATATCAGGCAGCAGGTATAGCCCTGTGGGACTTCAATTGGGTTCCACGGGGCTTTTTGCACGATTACGGAGGGATAATCAGTGGACCACGCGTCACGAAAATCCAGCGTAGCCTTGCTTTCGGTTGTTTCAAACACGATCCTGGTCATAATGAAGCTGGCCATAGGTTTGTTGATAGGATCTGTGTCGGTGATATCCGAAGCGATCCATTCGGGTGTAGATTTACTTGCGGCATTGATTGCATTTTTTGCTGTTAAGAGTTCGGGGCAACCGGCGGACAAGGAGCACCCATTTGGCCATGGCAAGATAGAGAATATATCCGGTACCATCGAAGCGCTGCTGATATTTCTAGCCGCGGGATGGATTATTTGGGAGGCGGTGCACAAACTGCTGCATCCCCAACCACTGGAATCCGTAGGCTGGGGCGTTGGAGTAATGCTCATCTCCGCTCTGGCCAATATGTTTGTATCTCACATGCTCTTCAAAGTCGGCCGCCAGACTGATTCCGTGGCTCTCAAGGCCGACGCCTGGCATCTGCGCACTGATGTATATACTTCAGCCGGAGTAATGGCCGGTCTGGGGTTGATATGGCTTGCAGAGGCGGTGTTTCCCGGTGAACATTTCCACTGGATAGACCCAGTTGCAGCCATGGCGGTTGCGCTGCTGATAATCAGAGCGGCATATGAGCTCACGGTCAAGTCCGGCCGCGACCTGCTGGATGTCAGTCTGCCGGATGATGAGGAGCGATGGATTGTGGATTATCTCTCGCAGATTGATACGGTGAAAGGTTTCCACCATCTGCGCACTCGCAAGGCAGGCTCCGAGAGGTTTGTCGAGTTTCATCTGCTTGTGGACCCGAATATGTCGGTTGAGCAGTCTCATCAAATAGCCGACGAGATCACACAAGGCATCCGTGAACGGTTCATTGGCACTGCTGTCACAATCCACATTGAACCCTGTGACGGCAGGTGCGGTCCCGATTGTGCCCAGTCAACAGAGTGTTCGCATAGAATTTCCAGCGACTGATGCGCACAATGTGAAACAATTAACGCAGTTTTCGCGTATAAAAACCAGTTTGCTGTATTGCTGATGGGATGCGTTTGGTGACATTTCTGTGGCAGCCATACACATCTTGACCACATCTGCCTTATGTGATACCATTTGAACAGCACACCTGGAGGATTCCCCTTTGATAAAAAATCGTGGATTAAGTCTGCTGCTCTTAGCGATGAGTGTTCTACTCTCATCATTTGCATTTGTTGCATGTGCCGCGCCTGCGCCCGGTGTCAAGGCTGAATTTGCAAAGTCATTTATGCCTGTCTCCCAGATAAAACGGGGTATGCGCGGCTACGGACTCACTGTTTTTCAGGGCACGAAGATCGAGAAGTTCGATGTTGAGGTGCTTGGCGTCTTGAAGAAGACCAACACCGGCAAGGACCTCATACTGGTCAGAGTCGGCGGTGGTCCCATCACCAGCCGCCAGACCGAGATCATAGCCGGCATGAGCGGCAGTCCCTGCTATATAAATGGTAAGCTGATCGGCGCAATATCATATGGTCAGGGCTTCAGCAAGGAGCCCGTCGGCATGATCACGCCGATAGAAGACATGGTCGAGGCATGGGACGAGAATCTTCCGAAGCAGGCCAGCGGCTACAGCACCGGCACATTGTCAGAGCCGGTCCAGATCGACGGCAAATCGGTCAGAAGCATATCAATCGATCCATTCGGGACCGGCGCAAAGGGAATAGACAATGGGGTCCTCCACATGCAGCCGCTCATGACCCCGATGATGGTCAGCGGTCTCTCTCCGCGCGGCTTGGCCAGACTTTCAGTGATACTTCAGCCGTTCGGCATATCGCCGATGGCAGGACCGGGCAGCGGGGGGCGCAAAGCTGAGGAGGCCAAAGCAGAGTTGGTTCCAGGAGCTGCGGTCGGGATGTCACTGGCAAGCGGTGATATAGACATGACCGGCATAGGCACGGTGACATATCGCCGGGGCAACAAGATTGTTGCGTTCGGTCACCCGATGCTCGGCATTGGGGCAGTCGATGCGCCGATGACCACGGCATATGTCGAGGATGTGCTCTCGAATTACCAGGTGTCCACCAAGATGGCCTCACCGATAAAGATGGTCGGGCGAATATTCCAGGACAGGCCGTGGTCGATTGCGGGCGCCATAGGCAACATGCCCAAGACCATCCCGATCAAAATTGCGATCAACGATCAGTCATCAAAGCGCAGCCGTACATATAATATAAATGTAATAGACCATCCGCTTCTCGCTTCCAGGCTGATCACGATGATTGTTGGCGAGGCGATTTATGAGATACATCCAGCCCCTGGGAATGCTACTGCGGAGCTGAACTATACGGTCAATGCTGACCAGGTCGGCACGATCAAGCGCAGCAATGTCTTTTTTGATCCAATGGCAATAGACTCGACTGCAATCGATGACATAGGCTCACTTCTGCAGATTCTCGGCAGCAACAAGTTCTACCCGATCGATATCAAATCAGTTAATGTCAGCGTCCGTATAATTGACAAGCGCAACACCGCGACGGTGGACAGGATATTCGTGAAAAAGAGCGAATACGAGCCTGGCGAGACCGTAGATGTGGGTGTCGTGCTGCGGCCATATAAGAAGGACCGCGTGACCAAGACTTATAAGATCAAGATTCCAGCCACTGCAGGCAACGGCAAACTGGTTTTGCAGGTTCGCGGAGGCGCGACTCCCACCATTGCTCAATTGGGGGCGAGCATTTCGGCCGACGATGACGATAGCGGCGGCGCTCTGATTATGCCTGGCACATCCACGACAAACGTGGACAATGTCAAACAGCTCGTCAATAAATATCTCGAGCGTGAGAAGAACAACCAGGTCGTGGTACAGATACTACTGCGCAACACCGCAGTGAATGTAGCGGGCGAGAAGCTCAGCGGGCTTCCCAGCAACATAGCAGATGTAATGAAGTCCTCTCGCAACTCCGGTCTCAAGCTGGAGAGAGAAGAGGTCAAAGAGCTATATGATGAGGATATGATAATCACCGGCATGGCGCGCCTCACTCTTAACGTCAAGAAGAAAAACCTTAATGAGGGCAAGCAGACACCGAAGAGCGCTCCCGCCATCTCGTCTGATGGCATTCAAGATGAACCTGGTTCAGTGCCCTCGGACGATTCGACTTCTCCTGCATACGATGGCGACTTCCAATATTATTCGACAATGGGCTCCGGTCCATCAGTTGATGTGACTGAGGCTCCTGCCGACGATTCCGACAGCGCTGCGGATGATGATACCGACGATGACGCGATGGATGATGCGTCCAATGAGCTTCCAATGCCGGATCAGCCTGCCGATGTTCAACCCAACGTGGAGGCTCCCGCTCCTTCGGCTGCAGCGCCGACTGCGGCAAAGACAAATGTAAAGAGCGTAGTCCGCCAGACAAAGAATTGGACGCAGAGCACTCAGTCAGACTTCGCGAAGGGCACTTTTTCCGGTGTCTCCGCTTCCAGCGAGAATAAACTCGAACTGGTTCCAACGTTGAAGAAACTGGTGGAAACCCCCGAGCAGTTCGTGTGGTGCATAGCACCCACCAAAGACGGTGTATATGCGGGCACCGGCAATTCCGGCATGATATACCGTATCACTGAGTCGGGTGACATGAAGGTCTTTTATGAGACAGGCGAGTTGGAGGTCCATTCCATCATTCGGGATGCGGATGGCAATATTTATGCCGGCACTTCTCCCAACGGCAAGATATTCAAAATATCACCGGACGGCAAGGGCAAACTCCTCTTCGAGGTCGATGGCAAATATGTGCTTGCGCTGGCAGCAGACAGCAAGGGTAACATTTATGCCGGCGTCGGCGATGCAGGCAAAATATACCGTATATCCGCAGATGGAACGGGTAAGGTATTCACAACTCTGAGTGAGCAACAAATTCTCAGCCTCACCTGGGACAGCCGGGGTTTTCTGGTTGCCGGAACAGGCACCAATGGTGTCGTATACAAGATAGATTCCAAGGGCAGCGCGGAGCCGATCTTCGATGCCGATGAGGATTCGATTGCGTCAGTCGCAGCAGATGGCAAGGGCAATATATACGCTGGGACCTCGCCTAAGGGGATCGTGTATAAGATAAGCTCCGACTTGCGCTCGAAGAAGGTGTTCACCAAGGCCAGCCGTGTCCTTTCGATGACAGCGGACCCAAGCGGCAACATCTATGCCGTATCGGACGGCACTCTGGTCAAGATCACGCCCGATGAGAATGTGATCCAGCTCGATTCTTCACAGGACAAGGTTCAGTTTCTGGCCACAGCATACAACAGCGCCACTGGTGCGTTGTATGCCTCAACTGGAAATATCGGTTCCATATATGTGAGCAAATGCTGCGATATCTCGGGTTCATTCGAATCTGCAGTGCATGACACCAAGATGGTCTCACGCTGGGGCAGGATCAAGTGGACTGCCGACACACCGTCAGGCACGTCTGTTGAGCTGCAGACCCGAACCGGCAACGTCGAGACGCCGGATGACACCTGGACAAACTGGTCGCCGGTATATACAAACGGTACCGGCGAGCAGATTTCTGGCGGCAGTTCCCGCTATATTCAATATAAGGTGACTCTCAAGACTGCCGGTCCGAACGCATCTCCCAGAGTCTCCAGCGTCACACTATCCTATCTGACGCCCAACCAGGCGCCGAGTGTCAAACTTACGGCTCCTGCTGTCGGCAGTGTATGGGCAGGCAGCCAGACCATCAAATGGGTCGGTTCGGACCCTGACAAAGACAGCCTGACCTATGATGTCTACTATTCCAAAGACGGCGGCAAGGACTGGACTGCGCTGGTTGGCGGAGTGGGAGGCGGCACCGATGACAACCAGCAGTCGGCAAAAGCCATAGTCGATAAGGTAAAAAGTGAACTCAGCAAATCGCCGGATGTGCCGGAGGATATGAAGAAGCAGGTTCTAAACGGTACTGAGAATGCTGTGACCTCTCCGACGCATTTGCCTTCGGCATCCGATATCGCATCGAGCAAGAGTTCATACGCTTGGGATACCAAGAAAGTCGAGGATGGCAGCTACATCCTGAAAGTGATTGCCAGCGACCGAACGAGCAACGCAAGTGACCCACTTACGGACGAGGCCATATCAGATCCGCTTGTTGTATGCAACACAGCGCCGAGACTGGTGCTCTATCAGAGGGCGTTCACGCAAAAAGGCGCTGGTCCGGCTGTTATATCAGGTTCGGCAGCCAGCAAGATGATAGAGATCACAGGTGTGCAGTTCAGAGTAGACGGCGGCGCATGGATGGCTGCTGCTGCGGACGACGGAATGTATGATTCTCCATATGAGGTATTCAAAGCAACCACGGGCAGCCTGCCCGTGGGCAGTCACAAGGTCGAGATTCAGGCAATCGATTCCGCCGGCAATGCCTCCACTCAGACTGTGGACGTGACTATCTCGTAAATGGTCTAATAGCTGGATAGACAAATGGTCAAGACGGCCCGGTAAGGATTACTTGCCGGGCCATTTTGTTTTATATAGGCCATAGCATCCCGTCATTCCGATCGCATCCGACACTATTATAGGTGACGCTCTCCAAATTACTACTTTGATGCAAATCGTCTCCCCGAACGCACAGGTTATTGTTTCCGCTGGCTATACCTACGTGTTGCTTCTCCAGCCCAATAAAATTCAAAAAAACAGCCATACCCGGCAATAATAATGCTTGACAGCCGTCTTAGCGTATTGACACAGAGTTTTACTCGTGTTAAGATTCCGTGAACCAGGCTGGCTATCACACTAATAACGGCGCAGGCAAGAAAGGAGGTGCACGATCCTTGAGACGCCTGTGAGTGCCCTAAGTGATAGTATAGGCAGAGATGGATTCGATAAAAAGGGCAACGGACTGGTCAGGCAACATGGATACTGGCAAGTCCTAAGTTCTTGAAAGAAAATCCTCCTGCCGTTGTTTTACATTCAAGGAGGAATATCATGAAGAAAATGACATTCGTTTTAGTGGCACTGCTTTGCGTGTGCTCGATTCCTGTTTTTGCGCAGGGACCGTTCACCGATGTGCCGACGGATCACTGGGCATATGACGCAGTGAACCAGTTGCAGCAGGATGGGATCATTATTGGCTATCCGGACGGAACATTTGCCGGCAAGAGGACAATCACCCGCTACGAGTTCGCAGTTGCGATTGCAAGAGTGGTTGATTACCTCAGCGGCGCTGTAACTCCTTCCGGCGCTGGTGTGACCCAGGCTGAGTTGGACAGTGCTCTCGAAGGCTATGCCAAGAAGAGTGAGATCCCCACGGTTCCCACTTTGGCTAACCTTGCCAGCAAGTCCGATCTTGACCAGGTTCGCAAACTCGTTGATGAGTTCCGTGATGAACTCGCTGCTCTGGGTGTTGACGTAGACGCTCTGAAGAGAGACGTAGCTGCTTTGACTTGCCGCGTCGACATTCTCGAAGCTGAAGTCAATCGCGTCAAGGTTACTGGCGATCTTAATGTTGCAGCGTTCACAGATATGAACCGCAGCGCGAATAATATCCAGTCAGCTGCAAATGCTGTTGACTTGGACAACAGGACAATTCCTCAGGCAGATAACCTGGGCAATTCGATTGGCGTAGTTCATGATCTCGATCTCAACATCGTTGGCCGCGTAAGTTGTTCCACGACAGTGAATGCGACGATCGACTACGGCAACTATCTGAACTATATCAGATACGTTGACGATTATGTAAACGGTGACAGGCCGACCACAAAGACCGATCAGCAGGACGGCAAGGATTTTGTGGATGCGTTCTTCCCATATTACGCATACATCAATGCCGCTCTGTGCAAGGGCACATTGAGCGTTGGTCGTTTCCCGATCGCCTTCACTCCTTATACCTTGAAGAAGATCGATGTTGATGCTTACACCAACATCCTCAAGACTGATGACGGCTACTATCCGATGGACGGTATCAGCCTCGCGACAGTGTTTGGCGGCGTGGACGTAACACTCTTTGCAGCCAAGAACAACGAGAACGATTACATGAAGAACGGCCTTACCGGCCAGCCGAGCAATGCTATCGGCGTCTTCAACGTCAACGGTGGTAATGCTGTTGGTGGTATCGATGCGTTGATCACTCAGACCGCTGGTGGTCGCTTCACAGTAGGTATTCCGTGGGGCGGCAAGCTTGGTGGAACATTCTATCAGGCATGGGCGAATGATGCGACTCTTACTCGCGATCAGGCCAGAGTCTTCGGTGGCGATTTGGCCATTCCTTACAAAGCTTGGAGCTTTGCTGGAAGCTGGACAAGATCTGACACCAGAGCAGCCAGAAATTCTGGTGCTGCAAACACCGATGACGAAAACGTTGCATGGGATGCCAAGGTCGGCACAATGGTCGGAAAGCTCGACATCAATGCCGGTTACAAGGACATCGGCCGCAACTTTGCAGCCGCTGGCGCATGGGACAAGATCGGCAATTGGACCAATCCTGTAGACATCAATGGTCCGTATGTTGGCCTTACTTATCCGATCATGAGCAACTTGAAGGCTGTCTTGAACGGTGAGTTCCTTACCGTTAAGGACACAGTCACTACAACAGCTACTGCTGGATTTGATCCTGTCACCCTGAACAAGGATGATCAGATCATCAAGGCAGAGGGTGGAGTGCAGTGGGGTATCTCCAAGGCTAACTCCCTTGCTCTCGGTTATCAGTGGGTCAAGTTCGATCCTGACGATGCCAATTATGACTATGCAATACAGTCTTACCTGACCATAGGTTGGGCTCATCAGGTCAATCCTGATGCCGCACTGAAGATCGGCTACCAGTTCATGAACTGGAATGGTGGCAACAATGCCATCGTATACGGCAAAGACTATCAGGCGGGACTTGGCGTAGTCCAGTTCGGCGTGAGCTTCTAAGCTCAGTCTAAGCGATAACAAAGGCTCTCGGAGTAATCCGAGAGCCTTTTATTTAGTAATGGGTATTTAGTATTGATTATTTATTTGTTGAGTGCGCAGCCTGTCGATATTCAGGAGCAATCTCATATTCTGCATTAGTCGGAGGATGTCATGAAAAAGTCGACAATAATAATAGCTGCAGCGATCCTGTTGGCGAGCAGTATTTGTTATGGTGCAGTGCCGCCTCCGGGCGAAGCTGCAGGTCTGATCCCACCACCGGCGATAAACATTCCTTATGGCGGGACCATTATAGTCGAGGTCAACATAAGTGACGATAACATTTTGGGCATTATAAAGCAGACCATCCCTGCAGTAGCGGCAGCTTTGGATGAAGTCCAGAAAGAATCCGACCAAGAGAATGCTGAACTACCTGGGCAGATATCATTAATCAGCAATCTCCAACTAAAGACTCTTGGTGAAGTGATCGATAGTATCAAAGGTGTCAGGCTTGTCGTTGCCAAATACAACAAGAATGTCGTGCTTTCTGACTTGATACATAATTTTGAAAAGGGGCTGGCCAAGGTAGGGACATATTCAAAGGTCGCAAGCGGTTTGGACATTTTGCCTGGTGCGGCTGGGTTATACGCGGAGGCAGGCAATGCCGGTTATGTCGGTTTTGCATATGATTCGCATGAGCGCATGCTATATGCGGTGAGAGTAATCGGCTCCATGGATGTATCTAAGCTGGCCGCTTGGACGATCCGCGCGATGACTGTGGTAAACAAAATGGGGACTGTTCTTCCAGGAACCTCGAATGCCGAAGAAACAGATAACTAATAATCGATACCTTTTCTAGCTTGTATACCCCGCTCAAATGGGTGTTTGATCTGTTTCATTTCAGTGACATAGTCTGCGGCCTCGATTACCTCGGGGGCAGCATTGCGTCCGGTGAGTATGAGTTCGAGATGCTCTGGCTTGTTTGCAATAAGCCGGAGGATGCGCGAGACTCCAATCAGATTGCAGTGTGCGGCATTGTTGATTTCGTCCAAAATTACCAAATCAAAGGCATCATTTGAGACAATCTCTTCTGCATATGCCATGGCATTTTCAGTTTCTCTTTTTCGCTTCGAAACCTTTTGCTTGTCTATGCAGCGCGAGCTGTCTGCAGCAAACTGCTTCAGCGTCAATTTGTCTGGAAACTGTCGTGCAAACACAGCCTCTCCAATATCAGAATAGCCCTTTATAAACTGGATAATACAAACCTTTAGTCCCCATCCAGCGGCTCGCAGGGCTATTCCAAGCGCTGCAGTTGTTTTGCCTTTGCCTTCGCCGGTATAAACATGGACCAAACCCCTTTGATTTTTGACTTCTTTCATTGCCACCTCCAGCGTGCTTAGCATATTATCACGCAAAAAAATGACCGTCAAGAAAAAATATGGTTCAGCTAATCGATATTTGGGTATCAAGCTCAAGAGGGGCGGTCATTCTCACATTCGCGGTTTAGTGTCGGGGGGGGAAGTCGACCATAAGACCGAAGAGCATCAGATTCAAGCTTATTCTGGTTTTTTTGTTAGCAATGGGTCCTTTGTTATGCATTCAGATATGCGTAAATGTGGAGATGTATCTGAAAACACATGAAGCCATTGCACATCAGCAAATTGCCATTTTGTCTGGTGATCCGGTGATAGTAGGTCCAAGGCATATATGGCTTGAGAGCACGGCTGCCACATCTATTTGGGGGCTGATCGTGATTTATGTGGCAGGTAAGCGGATATCACGTCCTGTCAAGAGGTTTGTGCGAACTGCTGCGGCAATGACTGCGGGTGATTTCCGGAGGCCGGTCACCGTTAAGACCGGTGATGAATTGCAGGTGCTGGGCGAGGCTTTCAACAGCCTCGGCGAGAGTTTGGTCGAGCATGAGCTGGCATTGAAGCGGCAGTCCGTGATGTTGTCGGGTATGATGGAAGCAGTAAGGTCTGTATCTTCTTCTTTGGATGTAAAGACATGCGGCAAATCTATCGCTAAAGCTGTGTGTGCACATTTAGGTGCAGATGGTTCGGTTGTTTTTATGAAAAACGTTACCGATGGTGGTCTCAAGACGCTGGGTTTTTGCGGTCATTGTCAGAAGGTCGCCTGGAAGCGTCTGGCGAACCATGCAGCGGACTCAGGCGGATATCTGGTCATAACGGAGCATAATGCAGCCCAGTCTGATGCCGGTGTGTTATTGGTGGGTGTGCCTCTTTCCGCTGGTTCAGAAACTATTGGTTCGATAGTGGCGAGGTTTTCACAGGGAATCAGCCGTGACGATTTGAAGTTGGGAAGCATCAAGAGTGATCTGCTCATCACATTTGGGATACACGCAGCAGCAGCTATTGTAAATGCCCGGATGCACTCTGAGACTGAGAAATACTCTGAGGTCCTTGAAGACTGGGTCGAGCATCTTTCGGCAGTGATGGAGGTGACCAATGCGATATCTCCGTCTTTGAATCTGGACGAGACTCTGACTGCGCTTGCTGGCGCCACGACTGCAGCTATGGGCGCTGATGATTGTGCGATATATCTTATCAGCAACAGCGGCAAACTGGTCTCAAAAAATTCCTGCACCGGCTGGCATGCCAGTGTACTGTCCTCCGGCATCGAACCAGGAGAATTAATTACAGGCAGAGCGTTTAAGCAGCAGCGTCACTATGTATGCTGTGATATGACGAAGAGTCTTGATGCGAATATCAGACAGATATCGGAACGCACGGGCAGTCGATCGGCTATGAGCGCTCCGCTAATTGTGGAGAACCAGGCGCTTGGGGCGATTACTGTGTATAACAAAGAGCCTCATAATTTTACCACCAGAGAGATCAGGCTTCTTACTTCGATAGCGCTTCATGCGGCGGTGATTGTGTGCAATGCCGGTCTTTACACTCGCCAGGCATCCATAGCGGAGCAATTGCAGAGCAGCCTGGTGTCGGAGGCTCCCGAATCGTGTATGGGTCTGAATTTTGCTGCCAGATATATACCGGCTCTGAACGAAGCGCGTGTCGGTGGCGATTTTTATGATGTATTTGTGCTTCCGAACGATAAGGTTGCGCTGGTTATAGCGGACGTGTCGGGCAAGGGGCTTATGGCAGCGATTCATCTGGCTGCCTGCAAGCACATGCTCAAGGCAATGTTATTTGAGTATCCTGACGACCCAGCTTATGCGATGGGTGAGCTAAACAATGCAATGAACCATTTCTTTGAGCTCAGTTTCTTCATGACTGCGTTTTGTGGGATCATAGATCCGACCGATGAGACACTTGTATATGCAAATGCTGGTCATCCTCCCGCGCTGCTGATAACCGAGCAGGGAAAGATGCAGCATCTGCTTGCGGGAACAGGTATTCCCGCCGGTTCGGGTCAGGATTGTAAATATGACAAGATCCGGGTCAGGTTCCATTCATCCGATACACTTTTGCTCTACACAGATGGAGTAACCGATGCCGTGAATGATGGAAATATGCTTGGGGTGGAAGGCATACAGAGAATGGTTTTCGAGGCAATGCCGTGTTCGCCGCGTGATCTGATAGAATATATTTGCGGCCAGCTGTGCAATGAGACAAATTTCACAAAGAGGGATGACATAGCCCTGCTTGCTGCGGCGTATGGCGGCGCCATGCAAAGCAAGGATGCTTCACATGGAGGTTCACGTGAACAGAGACACTCTATCACAACCCACTCTTTTTGATAATGACAAATGTGTCGACAATGAGGTTCAGACCCTCGTTATCTCACGTGACTTGTCATATGAAAATGCGGCTGACGTGATCCAGGCTGTAACTTCGTCGCTTGCGAAACAGCCTTGTGAGATAAAGTTGGATATGAGCCGGGTGAGCCTGATCGACAGCAGTGGGTTGAGGGCGCTCTTGCAGAGCCGCAAGCTGTGCGAGGAGTCAAACACCGAATTTAGTCTACTAGGTGTTTGCGCTGCCGTAGAGCGAGTGATAGCCATGAGTGGTTTCGCTGGAATTTTTGGCATGCGGCAGATTGAGCAGGACACCTACGTACGTGGTGACAGCGGCACTGTTCCGCCGGATAACGAAGAGTGGAAAGTGCTGGAGTGCCAGTCGATAAGCGATTCTCTAATGGTCTCTGTGCTCAGGAGCAAGATAATGAATGTGGCTGCTGCTGCCGGTGCAAGCGGTGACATCTTCTGCGATATTCAAATTGCTGTCGGCGAAGCGTTGACCAACGCCTTCAGGCATGGTTCACCCAATAAAGGTGTGGACAAGATCAAGTTGCGATGCATGACATGTTCAAGAGCCATTGTCATCGAGATTGAGGATGAGGGCGAGCCGTTCGACTCCGAATCCATATGTGAGCCGGACCCGTCATGTCTGCGCGATCATGGCATGGGCATATTTTTGATGCGGCGTGCGATGGATGTGGTGGAGTTCCATACGCATTGCCCTGGAAACCGTGTCAGAATGATCAAATGGCTGAACTGCTAAGTGAATCACGGTCGGTCGCTTGCATACCACTATAGTTTTTCGCACAGTAAAACCACATACAAACGTGCAATTTACTGACCGTAAATTGCTTAGCCCGCATTATTCACGAGGAACGTGAATAATGCTCTCAGAGACCAGCGCATAATACGGGCTAAATTAACCTCAATACATAATTCAACTGTGCTTCAATAATCACCCTCAAGATTTTCGACACATTATCTATTGACGCGGACATTTTTCGGTAGTAGAATGAAATGTAAGCGGTTACATTCAACCTTACAAGTGGCGAAAAACATGTCTAATCAAAGCAATACAATTACAATACGCGAGGTTGCGTCAGACGCTCGTGTAAGCACAGCCACAGTCTCGAGGGCGCTCAACGAGCCATGGCGTGTAAAGACGGACACACGTAACAAGGTCAATGCCAGTGTTGTGAAGCTCGGCTACACGCCAAATCCACGTGCGCGGTTGCTTGCCCGGGGTAATTCCGGTACGATCTGTTTTTTGTTGTGCAACAGGCCGTTTATTCACTCGGTTCATGCTGAAATTTTGCAAGGTGCATCACGCGAAGCTGACGCGATGGGTGTGCAGGTAGTCTATGCGACTTGCACCTATTCTCCTGATGCTTTGCCATCTGATATCGAGATGCCCAGGATTATAGGGGCTTGCAGGCTGGTTGATGGGATTATTTTGGCTGGGACAAACTATCCCAACATGATGGCAGCAATAGATGAGCTGGATTTACCCTATGTAGTATTTGGCACGAACCTTATAACCGAAAGCGACGTTAAGGTTGATAACGGCATTTATGTTGATGACGTGGACGGTGGTTATCAGGCGACTGTGCATCTGCTCTCTCTTGGTCATCGCAAGATCAGGTTTATCGGTGACACATCGCTGCCCTGGTATCGCAGGAGATATGCAGGCTTTGCAATGGCTATGGCTGAGGCTGGACTCGACAATCCGTCTCCGATTGGTTATGCTGCCGAAGGTGAACTGGTGATGGGCTTTAATGCAGTCAACGATCTCTACGAAAACGGTGAGGAGTTTACTGCTCTGTTTATCGGCGGTGATATGGGCGCATATGGGGCGATGAAGGCTTTGCTCAATAGAGGTGTGAGAATTCCTGAAGAGGTAAGTGTTGTGGGCTTTAATGACGAAGAGATTTCCCAGCTTGCCGAGCCGCCGCTCACGACGATCCGTGCGCCAAAGGAAGATGTGGGTGCTCAGTGCATACACCTGCTCAATGATGTCATCTCTTCCGGTTCTGCGCGAAATCGACCCGAGATGCTCTCTGTTCAACTGGTATTGAGACTTTCGACTGCCAGACCGGCGGAGATGAGAAAGGAGTAGAGCTAAATCTATTGGACTAGTAGGGAATCTGTTTTAGACCTGACGCTGCAATATAGATCCTCCATGGTTGATCGCGCGATATCCGCAGGTTTTTCAGAACTTATTATTCCAAGCTACGATCGGGCTGTCCATATGCGCCCGAAACAGAACAACTGGACGAATATCAAACAACTATAAAGGGGAAAGAAACAGTGACGAAGTTTAAAAGCGCCGAGGTGGCCTTGAACCTCGTAATGGACGCAGATGACCGAACAGAGGGCATGATGGCAGGTTGGGATATCGAGCTTGCCCGTCAAAAGATGCTCTTTTTCACAACACCAGACGAATTCTCGGCAGTCTACGAGGGAGTAGTCAGACCGTTAAATGCCAAGTTTCCTGCAAGTGGGTCGGCGTTAAAGACCCGTGCGATCTCATTTATGCTTGGCATAGCAGAGTCACTGCTTTCACCGATTGAACTGCACCATAATCTGTGCAGTGATAAGTTATTTGGCTGCTCAAAAATGAGCGATGACGACGTTGCAAGATATCGCAAAGCTTCGGCTGATTTGGTGCGCGACTGGGCCAAGCAGGACAAGAATGCATTTTTAAGCGTAACCAAACTCATCAAAGTCGAGGACATGGCTGCCAACAAGGGCGACAATCTTTTTGCTGCATGGGCGCTTAAGTGGCAGGACGAGAATGGCCGTGATCCATATGCAAGTGTGGATGATTACCTGACATGCTTTGGCGCACTCTATCAGCGTGGTATGTATTATCCCGATCTATATTTTGCTCGTGAAGACGGCAAGACCAAGACCCAGTTCTTTAATGATTATGGCATGCAGGCGTTGCGCTGCCGCAGAATGGGCAGTCTCGGCGGCACCACCAACCCCGCAATCGCGCTCGGCGGCGAGGATGACATGTCCGGCATATCCAATATCTGGGGCAAGACTACAACAGACTTTATTTGCTCTGTGCCCAACAAGTGGCATAACGTGCGCAAACTCATTGCGGCGGAGCAAGTCGAGAAGAGTGAAGCGGACGACTGGGGCGCCACCAAGTTCACCGAATGGGTCGTGGTGGACGCAATGCTTGGTCTAAGATCGATATTCCTGCTGCGGGGTCTGGGTCGAGTCGCATTCCAGCTAAGGCCGGACTGGCACAACGATGAGAAGAAACTTACATACGCGGGCGGCGAGATTTACGATATCCTCTGCTCTCGCGTAAAGATATTCGATGACATCCTGCTCGATGGAGCAGATGAAAAATACAAGCAGATTGCCAAGCCGAGGGTCGGGGTGTCGAACAATCACTTCAAGGTCGCATGCACCGGCCAGGCGTGTCTGAACGTGGTCAGGAGCTTCAATTCCGGTCACAGCGAGAACTATCCTGATGCCCTCAAGCATCGTATGTTCACCAACGTAACTCTCTCATATGAAGTATCTCAGATGTATGCTGCATCGATGGCCACAGAGAACGGCATTCGTGACTATGAGAAGCGCGCAGGCGAAAAGGTCGACGACGGCGAGGGCGGCTCCGTCATCACAAGTATGATCGGTCGTTTCAACGATGCCATACGCGACTATCGTGTAAAGTCTCTCATTGCCGCCTTGCCGGGGTCGAGTAAATTCAAGAGCATCGAGCCGGCGTCGGTCAAGAAACTGACTGATGCATCAGTCAATAATGCCGAGTTTGTGGCTGAAGCAAAGGCTGCCGGAATCGATTTCGACCCGACATCCGAGGAAGACGCGATAGACCGTGCGGGCACTTTGTGCACCAAGCGCGTAGTCATGCTGCTTGAGAAGAACGAGGGTCTCAAGCGGACTCGAATTCTCACTGCCTCCAAACGCAATTTCTTCCAGAACACCGAGCTGTTGGACGTGCCGTTCTCGACGGATTTCGGCAACATCCAGCGCATGTATCTCAATGTGATGCCACTTGAGGTTACCGACTGGAAGACACTGTACGAGGACATGGGTGAAAATGGATATCCCAAGCCGGGCAGCATCTGGGCAAAGCGCAGTGAGACGCTGACAAAGATTTGGCCGGACTGGACCAAGGTCTTTGAAGTGGCCACAGTCAAGCCCGAGGAGTATGAGGGTGCGATATATGTCCAGCCGACCTTGAAGCAGTTCATCGGCATGTGGAACGAGAACATCGCTCGCGCAAAGAAATTTGCCGGTAAAGTAAATAAATAATCGTGCACAGGTGAGCGGCAGCAGTTGATGGGCTTTCGGTTCTCAACTCTCCGCTCTCTGTCGTTTTGAAGGAGCAGTGAGAGATGCCAAAACTAATGATTCCCGGTCCAACCGAGGTCAGTGAGCAAGCCAGACAAAAAATGGCACTGCCGACCAGACCGCACTATGGCACGCAGTGGTCAGCGTTCTATTTTCAGGTAGTCGACAAGCTCAAGAAAGTATTCCAGACCCAAAACGATCTGTTCGTGCTTGCGGCGACTTCATCCGGCGCGATGGAGCTGTCTGTCAGCCATGCGGTCGAGCCGGGCGATAAGATACTTATTTGCAATAACGGTTTCTTCGGTGACCGCTTTGAGGACATGGCTAAGCACTATGGCATAGTCACGGTCACCACCCGCAGCGAATACGGCCAGCCGATAAGGGGCGAACAGGTCCGTGAGGCCATCAAGAAGGACCCGGATATCAAGGCTCTGGCTATAGTCCATAACGAGTCTTCGACAGCAGTCGAGTCTCCGCTTGCAGAGATAACATCTGTCGCCCAGGAATATGGCGTATTGACCATAGTGGACTGTGTATCGAGCATGGGCGGCGTGGATATTCCCACTGACAAACTCGGCATCGATTTCTGTATCAGCGGCAGCCAGAAGTGCTTTGGATCACCTGCAGGTCTTGGCTTTGTATCAGTCAGCGATAAAGCATGGAAGACAATCGAATCTCGCAAGACCCAGGTTCCGAGTTGGTATCTCAATTTGATTACTCTCAGAGATTATCAGAAACAGTGGACCAACTGGCATCCCGAAGGCCCGAACACCGCGCCGGTTGCGTTGTATCTTGCTCTCAATCAGGCACTCGATGAGATTTTTGCAGAGGGCTTGCCTGCGCGTTTTGCCCGCCACACCCTGGTTCGCGATGCTTTCCGTGAAGCCATTAAGGCCATGGGCCTCAAGCTCTTTGTCGGTGACGACTGGGCCAGCCGGACTCTGACAGGTCTCTGCCTGCCGGACGGCATTGATGGCGAAGCAGTCAGAAACAAGATCGAAAGCAAGCATGATATACTGCTTGCAGGCGGGCTGGGAGCGACTGCCAATTCTATCATTCGTGTTGGCCACCTATCAATGACCGCAACACCGGAGTATATAGTGCCTACGCTGATGGCGCTGGAGACCGAACTGGCAGCAGCAGGCGCAAAGATCAACAAAGGTGCATCAGTCGAGGCATTCGTAAGGAAATATGGTGCATGAAAAAGCTGCGTGTAGGCATCGTTGGTCTCGGAGATTTTGGCGAGTTGCATGTGACGGCTTTCTCGCAAATCCCGTATGTCGAGATCACGCGTGTCTGCTCGCGCACAGCTTCCCGCGCGCAGGAGGTTGCCGACAAATACAATGTTCCGGCAATCAGCACGGACTATGAGCAGTTTGCGTCATCCGATGATGTTGATATCGTCAGTGTGGCGACTTTGAGCCGGGATCATAGAGTGCCCAGTGTGACTGCGCTCGAATGCGGCAAACATGTGCTGCTCGAAAAACCGATTGCAGACAGCCTGGAAGACGCCGAAGCAATAGCTGCGGCGGCAAAGCGGAGCACCGGCAAGTTTATGACTGCTCATATCTGCCGTTTCATGCCGCCGTATGCGCATGCCAAGTCCATGATCGACTCCGGCAAGCTGGGCGATATATCGATGATCCAGGCATATCGTAACAATCACTACACGACTCTTTCGCCGGGTCGAAAGCTGAACCCCATGCGCGAGACAGCCATACACGACATCGATCTTGCACTGTGGTTTACTGGCAGCGATGTGGAAGAGTGCAGCGGCTACAAGCGCTGTAATCAGTCCGATAAAGAGGCCGACAGCACACTGGCGGTGGTGAAATTGGCCAATGGGACTTTGTGTTCGTTTGCATCATCCTGGATGGGTCGCGATGCGATGCCTGCGGGTCTCGACGCTATGATGAAGATCATCGGCACAAAAGGCGAGATCGAGATCAAAATGCCCCCGGACAACTTCCGCTTTATCGATGATGCGAAGCATACCAATTTCAATCCTGAGACTTCTCTGGACCCGATAATCCTGAGGCAGTCGGCTCTGGCTGCCGAGATCGAGTATTTCCTGCGCTGCGTCCTGGATGATAAAGAGCCTGATGTGGTTACGCCGGAAGATGCACTAAAGACTCTAAGGGCTTCAATCAAAATAGACGAAAACTGCGTCTGATTTAGTAATTGAGATTTTGTATTGATTATTGTTGTGTGTGATATCGGTACGCTAAGTTCGGGCGCGATATCTGATCGCGCTCGAAACAGAACGTCCGGCCTGGAGATCGTCGGGGATTTAAATCCCCGACGCACGTATTTGGGACTTTAGTCCCTGAACCAGTTTCGTGATTCAGATGAGTATTCAACAACCGTCATTCCGAACGCAGTGAGGAATCTGCTTTGCGCGAACGTTCCAATAATCGCGAGGTAGGCAAAATGAGTATATACGATGCGCACATACATCTGTTTGAAAAACCGTATTGCGACCTGTTCGACAACTCGCACATAAAAGACGGCATTGACGGCAACCTGCACCTATATGAGCAATATAGAGCAAGTTTCGACATAGACGGCGCATTTGTAATATGTTACGAAGACGGCGACTGCCCGCGCAACAACTCCTTTGTAGAATCAATAAAACCGGGCCGCGGCTGGATATATTCATTTGCTCACACAAAGCCCAATCCCTCGACAATGCTTGACGACGCAAAGCGTTTTCATAATCGCGGCCACTTTGGCTTGAGCTGCTATCCAGATAGGGATGACGATCTGGCATGGTTTACTTCTCCAGAGATGTATGGTTTCTGGGACTACTTGCAGGAAATCCGTATGCCCATCAGCTTTAACCTGAGTGCATTCCAGTGCGCGCCAATAGTCAATGTGCTGAAGCAGAGACGTGATGCCACTGTGCTGATAAGCCATATGGCCAGACCGAAGGTTACAAACGGCAAGCTGGATGAGGATGATTATGAGCCACTGCTTCGCCTGGCAGAGTGCGATGGAGCGTATGTGAAACTCTCGGGTTTCTATGCGTTTGTCGCGGACGGCTGGAGATATCCCCAAAGCGAGCTTTTCACAGTCGTGGACAAATTAAGGGACACATTTGGCTCAAAGAGACTGCTTTTTGCATCGGATTTCTCGCCTGTGCTCGAACACAGCACATATCGCCAGGCGCTGGAGCTTTTGAGGGTCGAGTATAAGGGCTTTACCCCAGATCAGTTGGAAGATATTTATTGCAATAACGCGCGCAGTATAATAGCGCAGCGAGGAGAATTAAATGGCAATCGTTGAACAGATCGGTCCATATCGAATAGTGGACCTGAGCAAGCACGTATACCCCGAAAAAGAGACCAGGCGCTGTCACCTAAGGCGTTTCTATCAGGACTGGACCAAGGACTATCACACTGATATGGACCTTGAATCGCATCTGGGCACTCACGTCGAGACTCCGGTCCACTACAAGGACGGCTGGAAAGATATTCTCGATTTACCTCTGACTGCATTTATAGGCCGCACGGTCGTCCTGGACCTGGATATCGAGCCGAAAGCGCCGGTCACAGCAGCGGTTTTGGACAAGGCCGATAAGGGACGCGTACGCGAGGGCGACGCCATTATCGTGAAGAGTCCATACCACTGCGTGCCCTTCTCTGATGATCCGAACGACCAGAGACCGTATTTGTGCCGTGAGTCGGGCGACTGGTTTGCCGCAAAGAAGGTCAAGTGCATAGGCTTTGGCGATTCCGTAGCCATAGAGCACACAGTCAAGGATGCATGCGATGTGCACGAAGCCGTCATGCCTCACGATATCACCTTCCTGGAGGTCATGCAGAACCTGGACGAACTAAAGTCGGACGTATTCCTGATGGTCTTTATGCCCATGCCGATCAAGGGTCTGGACTCATGCTGCGTCAGGCCGGTTGCGATAGAGGGCGTGCCGGGGTTCACCGAATGACTGACGCAAAATCCATATTAGAAGACATGATCGCAATTCCGAGTGTGAACCCGGCGGGCAGAAGTGACCTGTCGCCCGATATCGTCGGTGAGGCGCGCATGGCAGATTATGTAGAAGACTTCATACGCAAACTCGGCGTCGACCTGATCGTGCAAAAGACGGGCAGTAATGGCGAGCGCAATGTCGGCGGCATGCTCTTTCGAGGCAAAGACCGCAAAACTATAATATTGCAGTCGCACATGGACACAGTCGGCATTGGAGATAACAAAAACCTGCTGGTTCCAAGGGAAGATGGCGGCAGGATATATGGACGCGGCGCGTGTGACGACAAGGGCAGCCTTTCCGCAATGCTCTCAGCCTTGGCCATTGCTGCCGATAAGCCGGCTGGTGAGTATAACATAGCCGTGGTCGGTGTGACGGACGAGGAATACAGTTGGCATGGCAGCACCACTCTTGTCGCGCAGGCTCCGACCGCCGGTGCGTATTTCGGTATTGTAGGCGAGCCGACCGGCTGCAAGCTGGTGCATGGTTATAAGGGGCTTGCCCGCTGGCGTATTGCCACTACGGGTGTCAGCGCTCACAGTTCACAGCCTGAAAAGGGAAAAAATGCCATCTATCGCATGGCCAAGGTCCTTAATGTGCTGGAAGAGTATGGCAGCGAGCTTGCCGGTATGGTAGACGATAAACTGGGAGCAGAGACGGTTTCTGTTGGAGTTATTCGAGGCGGCAGCGCTGTCAATGTCGTGCCGGATTACTGCGAGATAGAGATAGACAGACGCCTTACCAGGCATACTACTCCTCAGCAGGCAAAGCAGTTTATCGATGATTACTTAAAAAAACATGGCATCACACAAAACTACACTATGTCTGATTTTACTGATGCGCAGGTTGCGGCGGTTGTCGATGAGGACCATGCAGTGGTAGAATTGCTCAGACGTATATGTCGCGACCAGGGCCTTGATGACGGCCTGATAACCGTAGGCTTCGGCTCGGACGCATATCGCATGAACGATGCGGGCATTCCAACGGTAGTCTGGGGACCGGGCAATATAGACGTGGCTCATGGCGACAACGAATACGTCGATTTGCAAGAAATAGAACAGGCCACTGCCTTTTATTCGGAGGTGATGTCGGCCTGATATCAAGCACTAGAGATAGTTTAGTAATACGGGAATGATCTTGGGGCTTTGCCCCAAACCCTACCCAAATTGAATTGTTCACACAATCGCATATCTAGTCGGAGTGAACAATTCAATTTGCCAGAGACTCTGTCTCTGGACTCTGCAAGGAAACCAGGTTTCCTTGACCTTCTGACCCGAACTTGATTGTCCCCCTTTTTGTGGGGGACAATCAAGTTCGAGATGGGGGTCCAGGGGCCACTCGGCTCCTGGCGGGATCCAAGGGCAGCGCCCTTGGTGGGAGTCTGAGGGTGAAACCCTCAGCATCTTTTCATAACACTAACACTTTCTAGCACTAGGTGGTAAAAATGGTCAACAGACAACGCACAAAGATCAGCTCAGAGTGGATGTTTTACAAGGGCAGCGTCCAGAGTGCGAATGAGCGCGATTTCAATGATAAAGACTGGCAGAGTGTTAATCTGCCTCACGATTACAGCATAGAAGGTCCCCCAAATCAGGAAAACTATTCCTGGGGCGGCTACCTTCCCAAAGGCCCCGGCTGGTATCGCAAATATCTGCCGTCCATGCCCGATGACGGTCGGAGGGTCTACCTCGAATTCGAGGGTGTATTCAAGAACTGCACCGTTTGGGTCAACGGCACTAAGGTCTATTCTCATCCGTGGGGCTACACAGGTTTTGTAATCGACATTACCAACTTCCTTTGCCATGACGGCAAGCCGGAAGTAATCAGTGTTTTTATCGATGTCGCAAATACAAAGTTCGTGCATGACCCGGGTAACGAGGGCTGGTGGTATGAGGGTTGCGGGATATATCGCAATGTCTGGCTGATATCCACCAATGCCGTTCATATAGACAAATGGGGCACATTCGTGACCACGCCCGAGGTCGATAAGTCACATGCGCTCGCAAATGCAAAAACCACTCTCAGGAATGACACTGACTCCGAGCAGCACGTAACTTTGCAGACGGCTCTGATCGACCCTGACGGCAGCAAGATAGCGACAATATCGAGTGACTGCGTCATACCTGCAGGTTCGAAAATCGATGTTGAGCAAAGCGCTGATATAGACAACCCGACTCTCTGGTCAGTAAATAATCCGGTGTTATATTGCGCCGAATCGAAGGTTATAGTCTCAGGCGAGGTGGTCGATACCTACACCACCGAGTTCGGCATCCGCTGGTTCGAGTTCACATCGGATAGGGGCTTCTTCCTTAATGGCGAGCATATGCAACTCAGGGGAATGGATATCCATGCCGACTGCGGTGGTCTGGGAATGGCGCTGCCCGACCGGGTCAACTATAAGACAATCGAGATTATGAAGCAGATGGGGTGCAATTTCCTGCGTTCGTCCCATCACGATGCCGCTCCATCGCTCATGGAGGCCTGTGACAGGCTGGGAATGCTGGTTTGGGCTGAAACCAGGTACCTCGAGGAAGCCAAGACACCAGTCCCTGCGCTTACGGACCTTATACATCGAAACCGCAACCATCCGAGCATAATCTGCTGGGGTCTGGCAAATACTGCAGGCAGCGAAGATGACACTCTCACCAACGCTCTTAAAGTCCTGAACGATGTTGCTCATAAGCAGGACCCGACTCGACCTACTGCTTTCGGCTGCGAGGGCAACACGGATGCCAATGCGAACGGCTTCGCATTTGTAACGGACATCATGGGCTATAATGGCGGCGGCATGGGCATTGATGACCGTGACCACCAGCTTTATCCGGATCGCAAAATGCTTATAAGCGAATTTTCCTCCGGCCATGGCACGCGCGGAGTATATGAAGAGATTCCATCAGGCACGCTCAACAAACTCGTGCTGGGTGACGGGCGAGTTGTGGAGAGCAATTCGCGATATATCAGCATCTACAAACTCTGCGAGCGGTTTGAAAAAGAATGGACTCACATAGCCGAGCGACCATGGCTTGCCGGGGGCGCGATGTGGTCCGGCATCGAGTATTACGGCGAGACCGTCGGCTGGCCGATAATCACCAGCCAGTTCGGCGTGCTCGACATATGCCGATTTCCAAAGGATACATACTATTACTTCCTGCAGGAGTGGACCAAGGAGCCTATGGTTCATGTCTTCCCGCACTGGACATGGCCCGGCAAAGAGGGTCAGGAGATCGATGTCTGGGGATACACCAACTGCGAGAGCGTTCGCCTTTCCTTGAACGGCAATCTCATAAGCGAAATGCAGCGCAAGCCTCTCACTCATATTGAGTGGAAAGTGCCTTATGAGCCTGGAGTGCTTATTGCAGAGGGCATTGTCGATGGCAAAGTAGCCTGCTCTCAGGAAATACGAACGGCAGGCGAGCCTGCGCAGATTCATGTGAGCGCGGACCGCACCAGTATATCCGCCGACGGCATGGATGTGAGCTTCGTCACCATCAGCATTTATGACCGCGACGGCAACTTCGTTCCGACTGCAGATAATCTGATCGATATACAAATCACCGGTCCGGGCAGGTTGATAGGCTTGAGTTCAGGCGATCCTCGCAGCCATGAGGACCCGAAAGGCTCAAGCGCAAAAACATTCAATGGCCTACTTCTGGCAATTGTCCAAAGTACAGGCGAGCCGGGGGCGATAAGCGTGACTGCTACTTCAGACAGACAGGAGCCTGGGCGCATTGTTGTCACTGCTGAGCCATAAAGAAGGAATACAGACCCATTTGCAGTAAGAATCACTCATAATATTTATCAAAGAGGGATTTGGGAGGGTCTGTAAATGAACGTTTCGGCAAATCTGATCGATAAACTACGTGATCCAAAAGAAAAGACGGCACTTACGTGGTTGCTGGTATGTTCAATTCCGATCTGGATTATGTTTGTCGCCTGGACCATTATCAGTATCGGCGGTTTTTTGCTGATAGTCGGATTTATTGTGCTGATCCGCTTTCTGGCTGAATTGTTTGCGGTGGCGTACATTAAGTCAAATGCGATAGAGGTCAGCGAGAACCAGATTCCGGGCGTATATGAGGCTGCTCGTGTTTGCTGTGAGAAACTGGGGAGCAATCAGCCGGCTGTTTATGTAATGCAAGATGGTTTATGGAATGCCTTTGCCATGAAGTTGGCGGGCAGACGAATTGTTGTGTTGCTCTCAGGAGCTATTGATTCACTGCTGCTTAAGGGCGATATGCGTCAGGTGACGTGGCTTATCGGCCATGAAATCGGCCATCATGCGGCAGGGCATTTGGATTTCTTGTCAAAAACTGCGGAGTTCGGCGCGTGGCTGCCATGGTTGCTGTTATGGTATAAACGTCGCTGTGAACTCACATGCGATAGAATCGGTTTGTATTGCACCGGTGATCCGACAGCATGCCTTACGGCTTTGGCTAATCTGTCTGTCGGCGCTCAGCTTGCTCCTTGTGTGAATATAAATGAAGCAATAGCACAATGGCATCGCCATCAGCATGAGGTATATGTTCGGTATCGAACAATATACTCCACTCATCCGCCTCATCTCTGGCGTATGGAAGAAATGGCGAAGGCAGCAGCGGTGATGGGTATGTTTGCAAGCGCGTCAAACAACTCACCTGCTTCCGATCGGCAACCACCAACGGCCTAAAAAAAACCGCTATCTTTGATGAGCCAGGGAATTTTTCCCTGGCTTCACATTAGCGAGATTCCTTCCGGCATAGCGCCGCCAACTGAATGAGTTCACTACATTAGCGCATATCGGAGCCATAAGCATGCAAACAGATTTCGATAGAGAAAGATCCTGGTGGGATGCGAAAGTGCCTAAAGAAGAATCCGACATGGCGGATGAATCGATCAATCGAGCATTGCGCTGGCGCGAGATTGAACGCCATCTTGATGGAGTGAAAAGTATTCTCGATATTGGAGCAGCTACCGGTGCATTTTCAATTCCCCTTGCCAGGCGAGGGTTCAAGGTTACTCATCTTGATTTCTCACCGGCGATGCTTGAGGTGGCACGATCGAAGGCCGAAGGCATCAAGAACATCGAGTTTGTTGAAGCTAATTCTACTAATCTACCATATGCAGATCGATCGTTCGATCTGGTTATCAACATGGACGGTGCGATTTTTTTTTGCGGTTCAGATGCGAATAGAGCTCTATCGGAAGCATGCCGGGTAACGGGAAAAACTCTTATTGTAACTGTGTCGAATCGCGCAGTTCTGATACCAGGCTGGATAAGGACAAGCATCAGTTCTTTCGACCGCTTTATACCGTCAGTAAAAGAGATGCTTGAAAATGGATTCTGGCATCAGGATCAATTTTCTGAAAATGCAATGTTGTCGAAATGCTGCACAATGGGTTATCTCGGAACCATCAAAGCATTCTTGCCGGATGAATTAAGATCTGTCCTGGAATCACAGCATATGGAAATCACCAGGCTCGGTGGGATCGGTTCACTTGCATGCCTATGTGGCGATGAAGCTGTAAAGCGTATTACTTCTGACCATAATCTCCTATCAGAGTTCGTCGATATGTGTGAGTATTATGATAAGTGTATTATGCCGGAAGGTCCAGGCACTTGGCAGCGTGCAGGACTTATTGCAGTCGCTACACCCGCGGCACGACGTCAGTAATAAAAGCGCCAAAGTTGGAATACTACCCGGCCTATATTGCTCTTGTTAGTTCTCGACTCGGCTGATCCCGAAATCGCAAACGTGCTACAATAGAATATAGTAAAGGCGTTTCGAGGACAAACCATGGCCAATCTAAACCAAACCCCTTCAGGCGAGAGGGTCCACATATCAATATTCGGCAGGCGCAACTCAGGCAAATCCAGCCTGATAAACGCTCTAACCAACCAATCTTTGGCAATTGTTTCTGACGTCGCGGGGACAACAACCGACCCGGTTTCCAAGTCTATGGAGATACTTCCTATAGGGCCGGTGGTGGTGACGGACACCGCCGGTATAGACGATGTAGGCGACCTGGGCAAAAAACGAGTCGAGAAGACTCTGCGTGTGCTTGAGAATACTGATCTTGCGGTGCTGATTATCGAGAGCGGCACCGAGCCTGGCGAGTGGGAAGAGGATATAGTCCGGCGCATCAAAGATCGCGATGTCCCGCTTGTTATCTGTGCCAATAAAACCGATATCAACCCTGACTTTTCAGCAATAAAGAAATGGGCTACCGGCCGCAGTGCCATGTTCGTGCCCGTGAGCGCCGCCACACGCGATGGTATAGAGCAGCTAAAGGCAGCACTGGTGCAAATCTCGCCAATCGCGATTTCCGAACCGACTATAATCGGCGACCTGATCACCGGTGGAGACATAGTCGTGCTGGTGGTCCCGATAGATAAGGCCGCGCCAAAGGGACGGCTGATCCTGCCGCAGGTGATGACAATCCGTGATGCTCTCGATCATGACGCAATCGCAGTCACTGTGAAGGAGCGCGAACTTTATGAGTGTCTTCGTAGCCTCGGACGTAAACCCAAGATTGTCATCACGGACTCCCAGGCATTTCTAAAGGTGGATGCCGATACCCCCAAAGATATCTGGATGACCAGTTTCTCGATTCTGATGGCGCGGTATAAGGGTGATCTGGCCGGTTTTGTCGAAGGTGCCCGTGCGATTGATAGTCTCAAGATAGGCAGCCGCGTGCTCATATCCGAGGGCTGCACACATCACCAGCAGGCAGACGATATAGGCAAAGTGCAGATTCCGCGATGGCTTAGGCAGATGGTCGGTGGCGAATTGGAGTTCGGCTTTGCGTCAGGCAAGGATTTTCCGCCTGATGTGGACAGTTATGACCTGATCGTCCACTGCGGCGGCTGCATGCTCAACCCCCGCGAGATGCGTTACCGCCAGAGAGTGGCATCCGAGGCCGGTGTCCCAATGACGAATTACGGTGTGCTGCTCGCAAAAGTGCATGGCATATTAGAGCGCGCCATTCAGCCGTTTCCACTGGCTCGACTCGCCTTGGAAGAACTGAAAGATACATGTGCTTTCAGGATGGAACGGACCACATGACACGTTTCAAGCGGCGCTTATGTAGGTAAGACATATTTGTTGGCGGCCTGCATATCGCTGTTCGATTGGAGGGCATGTGGAGATGAAGGGATGGATCTACCTGGTGGCATGCGTGGTGTTGCTCGCCGCGCCTTCTAGAATAATTGCCCAGATCATCATGCCTGAGGCGCTTGGCTTTGAGTATTCACTTACTGTGGGTGCATCATTTTCGGTCAACAATGATGTTGATAATTCGACCAGTCCTATGGTCGGGATAGCATGGTATGGGGCTGCGTCGGATGTATTTGGTGAGAATGCAGCGTTCGGGCTTTCTGGTGATTGGATCGGTATCAAGACCAACTCCGATAGAGATGTCTCGCTTGTGCCGATCATGTTCAATTACAAGCGATACGGCCACTTCGGTCCTTATAGGCTATTTACAAATCTTGGCATCGGGATTTTGGCCGCGACGGACAATATTCCTGAGATGCTGATAGATAACGGCGCAAATTTCGGATGGACTGGAGGGTTTGGGATAGATCTCACGAATCAGTTGTTTGGTCAGTTCAGGTTCATCGCTGGCAGTCATACCGGCCAGGACGGCCTGTCGACTATTCAGCTCGGGTATCGGTTCTAACTTGGATTATGCCGGGAGCATCATTCACGTTTCTCGTGAATGATGCGGTAAAACTTAATAGCGTGCACCGTATTGCCAAAAAACCAGACAGGACGCCGTCAGTGCCGGCGTCCTGTTGTTTATTCCGCTATGTCCAGCACATGCCGGATTTTCTCGATTCCCAGACGATATCTGGCATATATAGTGTTGGCCGATACCCCGGCCATCTCAGCTATCTCTTTGAATGTCATCTGATGAAGAATCCTCAGGACAATCACTTCCCTCTGCTCCACATTCAGGTCTGAAAATGCTTCACGTATGGATATGATCGTGGCAGATGTGCGTCTGTCCTGAGGCACGCATGCAGTTGCCAGGTCCGAGCAGATTGCATCATGCAGCGCCTGCGACCGTTTCCTGCGCCTAAGGATGCTGTATGCGGCATTGCGGGTGGCAGAGAATAAATACGCGTTCACGTTGCGCACTTCTCCAAATCGCTTCCAGTTCTTTGCGATCCGGGTAAATACCTCCTGAACGGCGTCCTGCGCATCTTCAACAGAGCCTGTCAGAGCCAGCGCATAACGAAATAGCGACTGCGCGTATTTGTCATGCACTGCCCTCAGCCATATTTCGATGGCGTCGTCTTTCTTGCGCAGCATTCCCGTCCTGTGCAGATCGAAAATTTGTGTCATTCGGTCATTCACGGTTATCTCCCATGGTGTATGACGCCGCAAATGACTATTTTGTTGTCACAATGAATAATTTTTTCGATCAGACTATCAGCACACTTGCCTGCCCATATTTGGGGATGCGTACGCTGAGGATATCGCCATTGAGTTTTGCTGTGTTTTTGGCCAGGGGACGTTCCAGAATATCGGTCTCCATTGCCTTAGTGCCCTGTTTGATGATGTCGTTGATCCTGATTTTCGCCTGAGTGTCTTTGCCTTCGACCTCGAACATGCGAATCACTATTCCATTTGAGTCCTCAGCTTTTTTAATGGCCGAAATAAATACATTCGGTGTAAGCACTTCGGCAAAACTCTTCTCGGGCGGCAGAGCGCCGTCGTGGACGGTCTCGCTGAGGATAGACATGTAAGAGTTAAACTCTTCGCCTGCCCGTATGGCATCAGCCACATCGCATGGACCCTGGTGAGCAATCACACCGAACCTTATCTTATGGTCGCCCACCTCTGGTATAGGATCGGGATCATAACTGGTCCTGATCAATGTCAGATGCAATGTGTCATCTATGCATGAATGGCCGTATTTGCAGTCATTGACCAGTGTGATCCCATGCTCTTCGTCTGAGAGGTCAGCCCACTTTTGAGCCGGTATCTCCTGAACACTCTGCACTCGCCTCTGGCTGCCGAAGGGTATTTCGTATGTCGGCATACCATTTGTCACGTTCACCGGGAAACTGGTTCGCAGCATGGTGACGCCGGTCTGAGGGGTGCATATCTCGACCCATCTCGACTCCAGCGTAAAGTCGACCATCCGCGACCCTGTGTTGAGCCCGATCTCCACGCTTATCCGCGAGTTGCCATGTGTATGCTCTGTTTTCATACATACACGGTTAGGCCCCATCTGCGTGATCTTAGTCTGGCCGCCTGTGAGTGGGGTGATCTTTGTGAACTGACCTATAGTCCATGCGGACATGCCTCTATGAGCCTCATTGCATATCTCCAACAGCCCCAATAGCTTACCTTCAGGCACATAATCGAACCCGGTCTGCCTGTCGATCAGGTGTTTGATCGCACCTGCCGCCGGGTCTATCTCGATCCTGAGGTGCTCGTTCTCCAAGATGGTGCCTTCGCCCAGTTCGATAATTGTGCTTTCCGTCCCTTCAGGCAGATGCTTGACTATCCTTGCGCAATCAGTTTCTGATGGCAGGTCCTCGATTGTGTTTTCATTACTATGCAGCATATAGTCCTGGATCGCATAAGTCTTGTAGCCAAGAGCAGGCACATCTGCCTTGAACGCGACAGTCAAATAGTCATGATGCCGGAACCATCCTCTGTCGATCACCTGGCAGCGCATCTCATTTCCATCCGGGTCCCGCGCAATGATATGCCCGTCCTTAAGAGGCTTGTCCCAAACTCTTACAAAGACCACTTCCGACCGCGGCCATGGCTTTGCATTATAAACGATAATCGGTTCAGGACCGGGCGAGCCTGCTCCGCGTGAAGTCACTCCGCCGGGTATCACAGGGTCGCCGGCACCTGCTCCCAGGCCATCACCTGAGCCAAAGTCGTCATGTCCGAGGTTCACAAATGACGTGTCGATCTGCCCGGCAAGTTCACGCAGAGCATTTGTCCGGGCATTATCGGCGGCAGTTTTTATCTCTTGAAAGAGCCCCTGAGAATATTCATAGGTCGCATGAATGCCCGAGCCGGGCAATACATCGTGAAACTGGTTGAAGAGAGTATTACGCCAGGCAGAAAGCAGGTTTTCGGATGGGTAGTTTATGTCACAAAACGCACCGGCGATGACAGATGCAGTCTCCGCTTCAGGCAATATGGTCTCACTGATGCGGTTGGCGCGCTTGATGTTGCTCTGAGATGTATAGCAGCCCTCAAACGTAAAATTAAGGTCGGCGTCTACGACCGGCAGATCAGGCTTGGTGCTCTCTATAGCGGTGAAGTATGCGTCGTATGTGCTCAGCTTGACAGTCGGAAATATCGGCCAGTCCTTTATCTGCATATATTTGCGAAGGTCGCGCCTGGTCGGCCCGCCGCCATGGTCGCCTACGCCATAAACGTAAAGATATTCCTTAAGTTGGGTATCGCTCACATATTTTGCAAAAAGCGGGACTATCACAGCCGGGTCAAGGTCGCCGCTGTAGGAGATATCTTTTTCGTGGAACACAGCAATTTCGGAACTGTCGGGCGAACGCCATTTGAAGAGCCATGGTCCGGGACCGGTTCGGAATATATAGCACCGGCTGATGCCTGCGCGAGAGAGTATGGACGGCACACTCCAAGCCTGCCCGAACGTATCAGGTGACCAGTCAATTTTCACATGTTCGGGCTCAAAGCCGAATTTCTCTTTGAAATAGCTGCGGGTATAGAGTAACTGCCTGCACATAGACTCACCAGAGACGAGGTTCCTGTCGCTTTCGACCCACGAACTGGCCGTCACTTCCCAGCGTCCCTCTCTCACGCGCCTTTTTATCATCTCGAATATCTTCGGGCAGTAGCGCTCCATTGCGAGGTATAATGACGCCTGGCTCTGCGAGAAATGAAAGTCCGGGAACTCGTCCATCAGCGTATTGACGGTCGTAAACGTGTCGCGAGCAATACTCACAGTCTCCGGCCAGTCCCATTGATAGTTCATATCGATGTGCGCATGCCCGCACAGGTGCATAGTATAGCCTTTTGCAATCTCACCTATGGGAGACATAATCCGCTCAGCTTCAAGAATGACTTTTTCCGGGTCGATGCTTCCGCCTGATGTGAGGGCTTTTTCAACGTGCTTTACGGCATTTGTTATGAGCATCTCCCATTCACTTTTGTCCAGAGCCTTTGCAAATGCCGCGGCAAACTCAATTTCTGATTTGAACCGCGCTATCGGCTCCACCGCTGTTTCCAAACTGCGGTTCAGTTTGCCATTAAGAATGTCCAGCTTCTTTTGAAATGACATCGTTCTCTGACCTACTTGTTATATACATCGAGTTTCATAACTGCATCTACAGCATTATCTATACTCTCATCAATCTCAGCATCAGTCAACCGTATGTCTTGGCATTCGTCGGGATTCAGGGAAACCATAATAAAGAACTCACGCGCTCCCTTATTTCCCGTGACATGGCTGTGAGAGATTCCGATGACGCAATAGTCCAGGCCATTTATGTAGTCCGCAAGGTCCCGCAGGAGTTCTCTATAAATATCGGGGTCGTCGATTATGCCTGTCCTGCGGATACTGCTGTCCGCCACTTCAAAGAGAGGCTTAACCAGGCAGATCAGATCGCCTTTGCCGTGCAGAATCTCGGCAAAGATCGGTATGGCTTTTTTTAGAGACAGATAAGAGAGGTCCACTGTCGCAAGGCTCGGCCTTGGATCGAGGTCTCTGAGCGCCGGGTCGCTGATATTTACTTTTTCCATCGCGATTACTCTCGGGTCCACTTGCATCTTGCCGGCAAGTCGCCCGAACCCTACATCCACCGCATAGACTTTTTGTGCTCCATGCTGGAGCAGGCAGTCCGTGAACCCTCCGGTGGAAGCCCCTGCATCGATGGCGACAACTGCCTCGACGTTCACGTGGAAATCACTCAATGCTCCTTCGAGTTTGAGTCCGCCCTTGCCGACATATTTTTGGTCAATTCCTTTGACGATGATGTCGTCTGTGATCTTAACAAGCTGGCCGGGTTTGTCTATTCTCATGTCATTGGCGTAGACATTCCCGGTCATCACCCACGTCTCGGCTGTTTTTCTGTCCTCTACCAGCCCTCGCTCGACCAGCAGTGTCCATATCGGCGCTTTTTTCATAATCGTCTCTCGCGGCAAACTCACTAACCCGCATTATTCACGAGGAACGTAAATAATGCTCTCGGAGACCCGGACTATGCGGTAAGCGCATAATCCGGGCTAAAGGAATAGTTATTGTTCCTGCGTGGTTACTCCTGCCGATATGAAGTAAACGGTGGAAATGTAGGCTGTTATTTGATTGCTCTGACGACCACAACCACTTGATCGTCAGGTTGGATGCCTTTGCTGCACTCCTGAACAGTTCCACATACATATTCAAGAAGTTCCTGAGAAGTGAGGCTCGGGGCGTGCTCAATCACACTGGTAAGGCGCTCGCATCCGAACCGAGTGCCGTCTTCGCAGGGGACATCGGTCAATCCGTCCGTATAGCAAAACAACAGGTCATCCTTATTGAACTGCACATATTCAGTGATGTAGTTGCGGCTGGATTCCACACCCAGAACTATGCCGTTGGGAGATAAACTGCGAACTTGGTGTGTATCATGGCGTAGAATCAGTGGACTCTCATGTCCCGCGTTCACATATTCGATCAAGCACTTTTCCATGTTAATAAGGCCATAGAACATAGTAACAAATGCAAATTCTTCCATATAAGTCCAGAGCGCATAGTTGAGATTAGTCATCACAAAACTTGGGTCCGGGTTTTGTCGAGCAAAGCCTTTCAGCATATATTTGGCTTCTGCCGTATGGATAGCGGCTTCCAGTCCCTTACCCGAAACGTCTGCCACCACCAGTCCCACCCTGGAGTCTCCGAAGTCGATAATATCAAAGAAATCGCCTCCAATGCCCACTTCTCCTTTGGCGGGCAGATATAGTGTGGCGGTATCCAGACCTTGCACGGCAGTTTTTTCGGGTATCAGGCTTCGCTGCAGAGTTTCTGCTATTTTTGTTTGTTTCCTGTAGAGGGAAGCATTTGTAAGGGAGGCCGAGGCATGGCTTGCGACTTCGCTCATAAACCAGAGGTCTTCGTCATCAAACGGTTTTTCGTTTTCCATTCGAGCGTTGGAAAAAACACCGAATAGTTCTCCTTCAACAAATAATGGGACAGAAATAGATGATTTCATGCCAGTTTTTTTTGCAAGCTCGACGGACCTGGGTGATTTGAGCATAAGGTCGGCGCTTATTCCTGCTTGAATGCCTGTTGTTCCAAAGATGTCCGCAATTGTGATACCAATTTGTTCAAAGGCTTCATCCACTCGTCTGCCGCTTTCAATGTCAATGCTGTAGGTTTCTATAATGTGCAGGTGACCGGAGTCTGGCTCGATTTCTTGCACCGAACAAATACAATTGAGCAGACCACCAGTCGATCTCACAGCGGTGGATATAATTTTGCTTGTATCACGTGTAGAGGCGAATACCTGGCTCATATCAACGAGCGCCGCAATCAGCTTGGAATGCCTGGCTTCTCGTTCCACCGCCGCCATTTGCTTGGTTATATCCATCCCAATGCCATCGTAGTAGATCAGATCGCCTTCGGCGTCAAACCTTGGCGTAATTTGCCCTCTGACCCATCGCTCGCGTCCTGATTTATGCTTCACTTTTATCTCCACAAATTCAGAAGTCTTGCTGGTATATGCTTTGTCGAATGCTGTATGCAATATGTCCAGATCTCGCTCGGATAAGAACTCCTGCCATATGTTGCTGTTACCGATCAGTTCGTTAATTGGGCGTCCTATCCAATTATTGAGCTGTCCTCCCAGCGTCAATATTCTCATGTTCGGGTCAACTTGAAGTATGATGGCATCAATGTTTTCCACCAGTGTGCGAAGTCTTTCTTCACTTTGCAGCAGTGCTTCTTGGGCCTGCTTTTTCTGCGTGACATCTGTGAGAGCAGAGTAGAAACCTATGGCCTCACCATTTTCTCCAAAAAGTGGATTTGTCGCCACATCCACATTTCTTATCTGGCCATCTTTGCGTATTATGCGCACTTCTCCCTGCCAGGGTTCGCTGATCATCTTCGGCAGTATTTCATTTTCAAACCAATCGATGTCTTGAGTAGGAATAATATCGCTGGGCAATGTGAGCATAGCTTCTTCCACAGAGCCGTAGCCTGTCAGTGTTACATATGCCTGGTTGCAATAAATTACCTGTCCCGAAATGGTGCGCAGGCTGGTTGGTGTGGGGGTCTGGTCGAGCAGTTGTTTGTATTGCACCAGGCGATCAGGTGCACTTTTTTCCAGCGAAGCATCTGAAGCTATACCGATAACATGGTAAAGGCCATCTCTTTTTGCTGCGACAGCCGACACTCGTATCCATCTGAGCTGTCCGTCTTTCTGATATATGCGGTATACTTCGGCCAGAGGTTTACCTTCACTAAGGCGCGCAAGCATTTGTCGAACGTGCACTTCGTCGGCAGGGTGCACTATCTCAAGCCACAGTTCTGGCTCAGACTGCAGTTCCTGGTTGCTGTATCCGATTATCTCTGCCACTCCTGATCCAATCGAGAGTGAGTGAATTTCATCGCCCGTCACTTTGGCCGTGAAGAGGTTGTTTGGGAATTCTACGACTGCTCTTTGCAGGAAAGCATCGTGTTCCTCATCGGGATACATATTAGTATCTGTATAATTGTTTTGCCTGTTCATTTGTATATATCCAATGCATACTTTACCCAGTCGAGCATCGTTCAAAGAGTATAATGTGGCGGGAGGATTGAAAAGATATGCCATAAAGTGTATATATAGTGTGCGGAGGTCATAATGGCTGCAGGGTAAGGATTTTCTGCCAAACCTCCAACTATTAGTGTAGTATTACCAGGAGGGAAAAATGTACGCTGCAATAATAGCCGGCGGGTCGGGCACAAGGCTGTGGCCGAGTTCTCGCCAGGACAAGCCCAAACAATTTCATAAGTTATACGGTGACAACACGCTGCTGCAGGAGACCGTCAAACGCCTTGATCCACTCGTAGACAAAAGCGACGTCTACGTGATCGCAGGCAGGTCACATGAGGGTATTGTCAAAAAGCAACTCCCTTGGCTCGAGGATGACAGATACGTAGGCGAGCCGATGGGCAAGAACACAGCTCCAGCAATTGGAGTGATTGCGACTCTCATCAGCCGCAAAGACCCGAATGCCGTGCTTCTGGTCACCCCTGCCGACCATATAATAACCAAAGAGAAACACTTCCGAAGGCTGCTTGAGGTGGCGGAGCAGGTGGCAGCCGAGGGCCCGAACGTAGTGACCATCGGAATAAAGCCGACCTATGCAGCCACCGGCTACGGTTATATTCAGATGGCCGAGTCAAAGCGGACTATTGATGATGTGGACGTTCACCAGGCGATGAGTTTCAAGGAGAAGCCTGATCTGAAGACTGCCGAGGAGTATGTATCGAGCTGGCACTATGTCTGGAACAGCGGTATGTTTATCTGGTCCGCGAAGACGATCATGGACCTATATCGTGACCATGCCCCCGATATCTACAAGCTGCTGATCCGCTATGACGGTGCGATAGGCACACCAGATGAGTCCAAGGTCTTCGATGAGATATACGACGCATTCCCGAGCATATCTGTGGACTATGCGATCCTCGAGCATGCTCCCAACATCACCGTGATTCCGGCTTCGATAGGCTGGAGTGATCTGGGAAGCTGGTCTTCTCTGTATGAGATCATGGATAAGGATGAAGACGGCAATGCGGTCACAGGCGACCATGTGGGTGTAGATACACACAACTGCCTTATCCATTCCGAGCGTCTGGTCGCGACCGTGGGTCTGGACAATATGGTAATAGTGGACACAGGCGATGCAGTGCTTATCCTGCCCAGCGGCCGTTCACAGGACATCAAAGCCCTGCTCGACGAACTCAAAAAGCAGGGCAAAACAAAATATTTGTGATCTAGCCTGTATTATGCGCTTCCCGCATAATACAGGGCTCCGATAGTATTATTCACGCTTCTCGTGAATAATGCAGGCTAGTATTTTATATTGATTATTTTAACTTGTTCGGGCCTATGTTCGGGCCGGATATCCGATCCGGCCCGAAACAGAACCGTTAATCTACTTCACATTTTTCTCCAGCATCATCTGTGAGCCTACGATGTAGGATTTTGCCGACTGCATCTGTCCGTTTACTTTCGACTTGTACAGATATACTCTGTGAAGCATTACGTCCTGGCCATGCTTGGCTGCAATTTCGACAGAGAAATAAGATGTAGTCCTAACTTCGACAGCCGAGTAAGTATTGTCCGTCCACTGAGCGCCGCCCTCGGGTGGTCCCCATTTCGAGCTTGTCAGTTTGACTTTCATAATAACGGCTTTGGGATATTTGTCCTTGACCGCTTTCTTTGCCAATGCGCGCAGCGCGTTTGCGTCTTTGCCCTTATACTTTTCCGGGCTCATAAACACTTTTGCGGCTTTCTCAAGCTGTTCTTGCCTGATGAAAGTATGCATATTGCCTATAGTCGTTTTGGCTTCGGCAAGTTTAGGATCATCAGAGGCAAGAACCTTTGCCAGGTCCGCCAGCCTCTGGTCTGCCTTATCCAGCCATTCCTGACTTCGCGATACGTTTTTTTTCGTATAGCCCTTGGCAGTGTCGATGAATTCATTGGTCACTTTGTCGCGGTCCCGTTCCCAGACCTCAACGCTCAGCTTCGTCATATTGTAATCACTGTAACCACTGAGTTGAACATCAGTGCCATCAGCTTTAATTTCATCAATAAGCGCTTTTGCGGCCTGGTATTGGGGCAGACTGGCGACCAGTTCCTCAGGGTAAGTTGCGCCGGGGTTAAATTGACGAAACTGTTTCAGCTTCTCCAGTTGTTCTTCGGCTTTTCCTGCTGATGCATTTTGCTTTTCCTGAGCCTCGTCATATCGTTTTTTCAGAGCTTCATAGCGGTCTCGTGCCGCCACCACATCCGGGTGATCCCAAGATCCGCTTTGATATTCTTTTATTGATTCCAGTCTTTCTTTGGCGACCCGCAACGGTTCCCTGGCCATATCCGGGTTTCTCGCGTCGAGTTCGACCTCCGCGTCATTCAGCGATTCGATGCACCTATCCACCTTAAACTGCACAGAGTTCGGTAATTTCTCTGCCATAAGAGGTGAGACAGTTTGAAAAAACGCCATCAGTCCTACGCAGAGTGCGAGCAAAGCTATGCGAAATTTGTATGTCATCATTTCGATTCCTCCCTCATTTTCTCGGATCATCTGCCGTATTATACAACGCTCGAGTGCCAACATCCTTTGTTTGTGTCTTATACTGGACCGAAATTAGTCTTGTAGTTCAATAACATAATTGCCGATAGCCCAGACTGCATATTCTCGCAGCGCCGCACATTCGCCCTGCATGACTTCTTTCAAAGCCGGGACTGCCTCTTCACATTTGATATTACCGGCGGCTATTATGGCATTTCGTCTGATCTTTGTCCGCCCAATCCAGCCTATCGACGTTCTCTTAACATTTTCTTTGAATTCTCTCGCACTTATGCGGATTAGTGGTATAAGTTCTGGACATGCTCCCGGAAACACATCCTGGGCAAATTCAGGAGCAGACACTCTGACTGATGCATTATGCGGGCAGACTTCCTGACATCTGTCGCACCCATATATCCGATTTCCCATCGCGTGTCTAGTCTCAACCGGTACTATTCCGCCGGACTGTGTAATCGCAGACAGACACTTGCTCTTGTCAATTGCTCCCGGCGCAATGATTGCCCCCATCGGGCAAGCGCGAATACATTTCTCGCATGAACCGCACAGGTCGATCTCATTCGGCTGCGATACAGGCAGTTCGATATCGGTCACAATCTCGCCGAGCGCCGCGTATGATCCGCATCCATCGACAAACACATTTGCATTCTTTGCCCGGCTGGCTATTCCACTCAGCACTGCAAGTTTCCTTTCGGGCAATGGCGATGTATCCACACATATCTGTGTATGCGCGTTTGGGTAGACAGCCTTGATTTGTTCGACCATGTGTGCAAGTTTGCAATGAAGGACATCGTGATAGTCCGCACTCCGGGCGATCCGTGCTACCAGAGCGCGGGGAGTATCATCCGAAACAGATGTCTCGGGTGGCAAATAGCAGACAGCAGTCGTCACGACCGACTTTGCCCATGCAAAGGATGTGCGGACTTCGTCGATTGCCGGAGCTATTCCCAAAGCCGCCAATCCAAGTTCATATGCTGATTTACGCAGGTCATTTATCATTACGCAACTATAATATCAAATTTTATCTACAGGATGGGCCGACATTCGCGGCGAATTACTTACTGTTGAGAGGAATCGTGACGTTATATGCGCAAAACGAGACAAAGTCCTGAGGTCGTGACGCTCAAGGCAATGTGGCCGGCACTGCTTTTTGCGGGGGTCTGGCTGCAGTTTGCCGAGACACGCCGTCATCTGCCCGTAGACAGCCGCTATGGCTATGTCCTGCTGGGAATGCTTGCGGCAGTGATGATCTACCGCGCCAGGGTAGCTCTTGCCAGACCCAGTGCGCGCGTGCTGCGATACATGCCCATATTGGACGCCGTTTTGCTTGCGCTTACGATCCGATATACTGGCGGAATAAAGAGTGAACTGTGGCTTTTTTACTATTTTATGCTGATCGCAGGGGCGATGGACCCGCGCATCGGCACCATCGAGCTGGTAGCGCCGCTTGTATTGATCTCGTATATTGGCGCGACAATACCGAGGCTGAGCGCCTGGGACTGGCAGATAATCGAGATCGCGGGCACCAGGCTGCTATTTTTATTTTTAGCCAGCTTGCTCACCCGTCAGATAGCGCTTGCCAGGGGCAGACTTTCGGATGAGATATCCAGCCTCAACGAACAGCTCACCCTCTCTCAGGAACGAAACCGAATAGCGCGGGAGATTCACGATGGTGTCGGCCATTCTCTGGTCAACTGCATCCTGACATTGGAGTTGTGCGAGAGGCTTGTTCGCAAGGATCCAGAAGAGGCAGGAAAGATAATATCTCAGGAGAAGAATGACCTTCGCTCCGCGCTGGAAGAGATGCGCAATTACGTCCACCATCTGCGCCCTGCTGAGATAGAAAATGAGCCACTGAGCCAGCTTATCAGGAAATATATAACCCGTTTTGCCGACCGCACGGGCCTTGCTGCGAACATAAAAGAGACCGGTGGCAGCATCGATCTTGCTCCATCATCGCGTTTGGTGCTCCTGAGGATTATACAGGAGGCTCTCACCAATTCAGTCAAGCACTCGGACGCTTCTCGTGTCGATGTAAGCCTTGCGCGGACGGGCGATGGCGGAGTCCACTGTGTGATCTCAGACGATGGCTGCGGATTCGATGAAGAAGCTGTACTGGGTGACCCGGCAAGCAGCCAGGGTTTTGGGCTAAGGACAATGAAAGACCGCGCATCAAGTGTGCACGGCGATGTTCAGATAGAGTCCGAGCCAGGTGAAGGAACAAGAATCAGCGTGTATGTGCCCGGCTAGAAATATTTATCTCTGACAATGCGGGCAGATAAAGCTCGCGGTGCTGCCGGTTTTGATTTTCTCGATGGCTGTCCCACATACGGGACAGGGTTTGCCTTCTCGATAGCCGATCAGGAACTCAGAGAACCGCCCGTTCACACCGTGCAGGTCACGCTCATATGCCAGTCCGCCGAGTTCCAGTGCATTACTCAGGTTTTCCACGATTACCCTGTGAAGCAGCTTACACTCTTTCTCACTTATATCTGATGTCTTTCTGTCCGGGTGAAGCCCTGCGCGAAACAGTATGTCCTGAATATAGACATTTCCAATTCCGCAGATGAGCTTCTGATCGGTAAGTAGAGTCTTTATCTTACACTTTTTGCTGCCGACCAGCCTGGCAAATGTTTCATATGAAAACCCATCGCTATCCAGCGGATCGAGTCCCAGCGACGCAGTCATCGCGTGCTCCGAGAGTCGAGACACCGGCATCACATGCGCATAGCCGAACCACCAGAAACTAATTGTAAACACTCTGCCGTCGCTGATTCCCAGTTTTATCTGGTATTTGTCCGGCAGGCTGTTTCCGTTCTTATGCAATACAGTGTCTGCGCCCATCCCAAGGTTCAGCAGGAAGACTGCATCGTCCGCAAGCGGCATAAATATCCACTTGCCGCGTGAATAGGCATTGCCGATAGTCTTGCCTGTCACCAGTTGCTCGAATTCGGCGACTGGTACGTTGAGGCATTTCTCCTGCCTTATCTCTGATGTGACGATCTTTTTACCGGCCATCTCGGCAGATATCTGCATTGATAAATTGCGTATTTCCGGCAGTTCAGGCATGTTCGGCCTCTCTTGTTGAGAATTTTATCTATTATGCCATTTCAGAGCCTGTTGTCAACTTTCGTGACTCATCAGAGTGAAAGCAAGAGGTTGATGTCATTCCCGCGAAAGCGGGAATCCAGGAACCGGCACTCTAGCAAAAGCAGGTTGACTGGCTTGTCACTTACGCGAGAGTGACACGGGCTCGGTTGTTATAATAAGAGATTTAGCCTATCCAGGATTAATCAAACACTACAGTCCCAAATCTGTCCGGGCTGTGGAAAGTGCCGTATGGCACAGCCCAGGTGAGGTATGCCATCGCTCCCGATGTAGTGCGGTTTCGCGTCAAGTTAAGTGCCCACTTTGTGCCCGGAGCTGGGGTGCTCATCCCGAATTCCTTGAACGGTATTGCCATTTCCACACTATAGCCGTCAGCGCCTGTCTGCGCACCCGATTTCCATTCACCGTTCCAGCCCGGGTTGAAGACCTTCTGATCGAACTCGGTCCCCAGAGTATTGGTAGAAAGGTGATAATACGTGCGCCTTTGGTTCGCCGGATCGACGAATACTTCAACCGAATCATCATAAAACGTCGGCCCATCCCGCTTGGTTACGTTTGCTTTGAGCTTACTCATCAGCGGCTCATCTGCGTGGAATGCCACGTAGAGATTATCGTTGTCATATGTCAAAAGTGCAGTCGTCTCGACTGGCGCGCTGCCGCCTTCATTTGTGTAATCGAGTTTGACCTTTGCCGCATCGGCCCATGCGCCATCATCTAGCTTGCCGTCTATGACTATAGGCTTGTCCGTCTTTGGTATCTCCACATTAGGTAATGGGACTATATTCTCCGGTATCACCAGCGGCGGGTCAGTCGGCGATATATACGGCTTGTCTTTTGTTATGTAATCGGCATAGCGCGCCAGTGGCCATGCCCGCTGTGAATAGAAATTCTTCAGCGCACTATCACTCGTATTTGCAGTAAGATTACAGAGCAGTCTGCATTTGCTCAGCGGGTCCCTGAAAGGCAGCTCCGCTGGTGATTTATATGCGCTTTGCTCGAGAGCCGATGCTAATCCGTCAGTGTAGTATGACGAAGCAAACAGAGCCTCGCCTCCGGCCATCAATTGGCGAGCGATCCCAATCTGCCCTATGCTCTGCTCAGGGTTGTCTTTCTGCATATGCAGCCCAATTCCCGGTGCAATGAGAGTCTTTCCGTCCACAGCAGCCATCTGGTCAGTCACCAATTGTGTAAACGTGGCGTCATTTGCCGTGTAAGCCATCGGGGTTATAAAGTCCACCCATCCGTTGTCCACCCAGTTCACCCAGTTCTGCATCAGATTGAGCCGTGCGGTCACCGGGTCGGACCCGACTGCTGCCGATATTTTCACATGGGGCTTGAGCGCGCGTGTCTGCATGGCGATCCTCTGGACGAATGAGTTTATTTGTCTTTCCCTGAACTTGTTCCAGAGTATCTGGTTGGTCGAGAGCCGGTCTATATCCGCAGGATCGATCCCATATTGATGCTGGAATGTACATCTGGCTGTCGTGTTGTATCCATAAGGGGTAGGGGACTGCACTTCGTAGCGTATGTAGTCCAGATGCAGCCCATCGACATCATACTTTTTGACCAGTTCAGCGAAAAGACATGCAAGAAAATCTCTGGCGGCGGGTATATTCGGGCTGATCCATAGTCCTCCATTGGCCGACAAGTCTTCTCCGTATTTGCTGAGCATGACCCAGCCCGGGTGAGCGTTAAGGATTGCGCCTCTGTCCTTTGTGTAGCCGGCGCGAAATACCCACACCCATGGGTGGACCTCCATCCCCAGTCTGTGAGCCTCTTCAATCATTGGCGGCAGGGGATCGACAGCATCCTTGAATCGAGGGTCGCGGGTCAGCAGCTTAGTTGGATATGCGGCATAACCTCTGGCTATCACTTCAGGAAAGAGGACATTGATATTTGCCTTGTGATATGTCCGCACAAGCTCACGTATGCCCGAATCGGTCTTGGGTATTGCGTCCGCATTGACCCATATTCCCCGAATTTCGACCACCGGATTGATGCACTTATAATCAACCGTCTCCGATGCCCATGCTGTGAGTGGTATGATTGCGAGTAGAGCAGATATAATCCATTTGAACATGACACAACCTCCGTGCTTGGAGCCAATATATCAGCAATGAGTCATGTCGTCAATCCGACTAAACACGCTGGCAGAATAAAATATCGAATATCCAACTTTTCTTCTGATATGATGGAATATATGGGTCGGCTTGCGCATCTTCAATGTGGAAACGCGCAACGATGCAGGAGTAGAGCAGTTGGAAGATTCAAGAATAATTGAATTAGTGTTGTCTGGCGATCATGAGGCTTTTGGTCTGCTGATGGACCGATATTATGCAATGGTTTACCGGTTGTGCTTCAATATGAGCGGCAATGTGCCGGATGCCGAGGAACTTGCACACGATTCATTTGTGGAGGCTTATCTAAACCTCAGCCAGCTTCGCGAACCGGAGAAGTTCGCTGGGTGGCTCAAGACCATAGCGCTTAACATCTGCCGGATGTGGTATCGCAAAAATCAGCAGAGAGACTTGGAGTTGGTCGAAGAACACATCGCATCAGTCGATGAAGGCGATGAGGATTCTTCTATCTATGCACGCATGTCCTATGGCTTGAGCACACTTTCAACTTCTCACCGTTTGGTTATAGCGCTTTATTATCACGAGGGTCTGTCTTACGATGAGATAGCAACATTCCTGGAAGTGCCCAAGGGTACGGTTATGAGCCGCCTGCATCGCGCGCGTCAAGCATTGAAAGAGGTAATGGAACAGATGACCGAATACGAAGAGATTCCAGATGTGCCTGACGACAAGTTCAAAGAGGTCGTGCAGGCCGAAATCGCTGTGCTTATGAAGATGTTTCCCGATGAGCCTAATGTGCCTGAGCGCCTGACTCTGGTCCTTAAGAAGTCGCCGGGACGACTGGCCGATCTGGTTGCGGGTGCAAATGCGGATGAGATGCTGCGGAATATTGCGATACTGCTGCCGCATCTGGGGAGCGAAGCAATTGACACGGTCCTGAGCTGCCGTTTCTCCGATGATGAGTATAAAGTCTCAAAGACGAGCCAGCTTCTGCGGATATACGCCTCCAGGTGCGGGATGGTTTCACCGCGCGAAGGCATGCCGGATATCGCCTCAAAAGAAGCTTATCTGCTTCTGGACAGGCTGTTTGCCCACCCGGCAGACGACAGTGCCAAGGCTGAAGTCCTGCTGGAGATGATGGAAGCATCCGAGCACTCTTGCCCGGCGCTCTTGTTTGCAAATGCGTTGATGTGCTATGAACAGGCCTTTCCTGTTTTGATGGAGAGGTTCATCAGTCAATCCTCCGATCAGCCGTCCAGGGTTATAAATGCTCTGGTTCGGACGGGAATGCGCTTCGCCGAAAATATGCTATCGCTGATTGAGGAGGCAGATCAAAACCGTCAAGCCATGGGCCTGATCGGCTGTGAAGCAATTGCCAGGTCGCTTTGTCCGACGTGTTTTGTCGACACGAGCCGCGAACAGTTTCTGAACGACTTGCGCACCCAGGAAAAGTGGCCGACGCTTATGGTCGAAGAGATAGGCGCAGACCTGATTGAAAGAATAATCCGGGCGATAGCTGCTATAGCTGAAAGTGGCTCCATTGGTCTGCGCAGTCAGGCTGTTCGTATATTGGGGTGTTTGAAAGCAGACAAATACACCAGCCTAATCCGTGAAATGCTCCACGATGCGGACCATGCTGTGAGGCTTGCGGCTATTTTTGCTTTGTCGGAGATCGGAGATGCAGCAGCGGCTGAGGAACTCATCGACTGCGCTCAAAATGGCGATACCCAGGAGCAAGCCGCAGCAATAACAGCCCTCGGCAGGCTTAAAATCGTGCATGCCGAGCATATCTTGGTGGATATGATATCCAGTGATGACAATCAAGTCTGTGAGGCAGCCGTGACCGCTCTTGGTGAAATGGGAAGCGTCAGTTCGCAAATTGTGCTGCAGGAACTGATGCGCGGCACAAATCACAAATTGCAAAAGGTTGCCGCAAAAGCAGTATTTGGCGGAGTCGCGCATAGAAAGCCGGTGCTTTCAGATGTTGAGCAAAGACTTGCCGCGAAGCGCCGCAAAGTTAGCCCGATTGCAATGATTTCACCCGATGCCGTGTTGCGTTTTGGTGTGACCCAGATGCGTAGCTATGACGAACGAGAACTCACCGAATGCATTGCCCGTGTCTGTTCGGATTATTGCGCTACCAGGCGTTATATGATCGAATTGGGATTGATGACGCGCTCCAATGGCGTTTACGAGTTCACTCCAAGTGGTGAATCAACCTGGCGTGTCGAGCAATTTATATGCCAACGCTATTTAGCAAAGGCTGGTAGATGTATGTTATTTACACAGTAACGGGCTCTTAAAAACTTATTGTTTGTGTGATATAATGTTCCAAACCGCTGGGGGTGCTGGTAGAGCAGCTGAGAGAAGCGGCGTAATGACGCTTCATCCCTTTGAACCTGATCCGGGTAATACCGGCGTAGGAAACGCGGAAGTCTCCTATGGAAGACCTCACGTTGGCGTGTAATCCGCGCATGCTCACCTCTGCCTCCCAAGTATATCATCCGTCTTTTGACGGACCATTGGGGGTAATTCAATGATCGAAAACATTTCAGACCTGGAAGTATCGCGGCTGATTATGCGCGACTACTTCGCCATGCTCGAAGACTCACTCGAGTCCGACGTGATAATAGTCGGCGGTGGACCGAGCGGCCTTGTCGCAGGCTATACTCTGGCCGAGCAGGGCAAGAAAGTCACCATTATGGAAAAGCGCCTCTCGCCGGGCGGTGGAATCTGGGGAGGCGGCAAGGGCTTCAACAGAGTCATCCTCGAACCGGCAGTCAGCGACATTCTCCGCGAAATCGATGTCGAGGCAAAGGAGCATGACGGCTATCTGGTGGTCTCATCAGTTTTGCTTGCCTCTGCGCTCATTAAAAAGGCAATCGAGAGCGGTGTCACGCTCCTCAATCTCTTTGCGATAGAGGACGTCTATTTTGACGATAACCGTGCTTTGGCCGGAGTCGTGGCAAATGACACCGGCTATAAGATGGCCAATCTTCCAATTGATCCGCTCACATTCAGGAGTAAGATCGTGATGGACAGCACCGGGCATGAAGCGGTAGTCCTCAATTTTCTTGCCAAGCGCGGGATAGTCCAGATCAAGGGTGAGGACACTATGAACGCACAAATGGGTGAAAACGGTGTCGTCGATGGCACTCGTGAAGTCTATCCTGGTCTGATTGTCACCGGCATGGCCTGCGCTCAGTTCTTCGGCACACCTCGCATGGGTCCGATCTTTGGCGGCATGCTGCTCTCGGGCAAGAAGGCAGCCGGTATAGCGATAAAGAAACTGGCTGACGAAGAAGTCGGTGTGAATTAGAGTCGTTTCAAAATTGACAATAACCCCCTGCTGTGCTAGCATAAATCGGTTATTTGTATGTAATATAGCAGGGGGTAATTTTGATAAACAGCCACGCCAATATGTCCCGTACTGGGTCACTTGTGCTCCCCAAACTGAGCGATCTTTCTTCACTCATCTCGAGCAAGTCTACACTAGAGGAAATCGATACATCCAGTATGGTCTTTCCTGGCATTAAGGAGCAGATAATGCAATCATCCAATTACGATACCGACATCATCATAATCGGGACCGGACCAGGCGGATATGTCGCTGCCATTAGAGCTGCACAGCTTGGCGCTCGTGTTGCAGTGGTCGAGAAGAACTCCGTTGGAGGCACATGCCTTAACGTGGGATGCATACCCACCAAGGTGCTGCTCTCCAGCGTGGCTGTTCTGGACCATGTAAAGCACGGTGCCGAGTTCGGCGTTGAAACGTCTGAGCCAAAACTAAACGTTTCGACGATGATGAAGCGCAAAGCAAACATCGTCAAGCAGCTCACAGGCGGTGTCGAAGGCTTGTTCAGAAAGAACAAGATCAAACTTGTGAGGGGTCACGGCAGGATAGTCGATCCACATACTGTAGCAGTAGAGACCGAAAAAGGTGTCGAGACCCTCAAGGCCGAAAAGATTGTAATAGCGACAGGTTCAGTCTCTGCTCGTCTGCCTATGGCAGGCTTCGAGATCGGCAAGAATGTCTGGACCAGCAATGAAGCTCTCGAGTTTACTGAGGCTCCCAAGAAGCTGCTTATAGTGGGCGCCGGAGCTATTGGTCTTGAGTTTGGCTATACGTTTGCTCGATTGGGGACTGAAGTCCTCGTGGTCGAGATGATGAGCCAGATACTTCCCGCAGCCGACACCGAAACCGCCAACACTCTCCAGAAGTCCCTTGAAAAGGCCGGCATGAAGTTTATGCTTGATGCAGGCGTCACTCGCGCGGAGGATATCAAGGGCGGCAAGCGGGTCTATATCAAGTCCAACGACAAAGAAGAGGCCATGGACTTCGATAAGATATTGGTCGCAGTCGGCAGGCGCGCTGTTATGGACAATATCGGCCTGGACGAGGTCGGCATAGAGCACGACAAGCGCAAGATCATAGTCAACGAGCACATGCAGACTAACATACCAAACATCTATGCCATCGGCGATGTAATTGGTGAGCCGATGCTGGCGCATGTAGGCTGGACAGAGGGTGCAGTTGCAGTCGAGCATGCTATGGGCATGAACTCCAGAATGAGCTATAAAGCCTTCCCGGCCTGTGTTTACACTACCCCGGAGTGCGCTTCAGTCGGCCTTACCGAGTCTCAGGCAAGAGAGCGGTATAAGGACGTGCGCATAGGCAAGTTCGGATTCAGCCACAACGGCAAGGCCATGGGTATCGGCGAGACCGAAGGGTTCGTCAAGTTCATAGTAGACGGCAAATTCGGCGGAATCCTGGGCGTGCACATAGTAGGTCCGCATGCCACCGACCTGATTGCCGAAGCAGTTCTTGCAATCAACAATGAACTGACTGTCGATGAAGTCATGGCGACAATCCACTCCCATCCAACCTTGAGTGAAGTCATGCAGGAAGCCGCATATGACGCCATGGGCAGAGCAATCCACAAGTGATTTTATAATTAGTATTTTGGATTGAGTATTGATTGAGATGGCCTGGTGAGGATTACTTGCCGGGCTGTTTGCTTTCTATAGCAGTCGGTTGTAAGCAATGTCCACTAATCGAGAGTTGAATTACATTGGATATGCACTGGTTGTTAACTATTTATGAGCTTGTTTCTTTCAATAGCGAGCATGCCGGGAGGGCGAGGCTCCTGCCGAGCCTTATTTCCCTGTGAAGACTGAATGGTCGTTTTTGTATCTTGACAGCAATTAAAGTCTACACTAGTATGATTAGAAGTTGCGAATCAATATGAATAAATAGAGATGGATTGTTTCATGCTTATGAAATAAGTGTGAGTCATAATCGAGAAGAGGGCTGTCATGGGATTCTATTTGCGCAAGAGTCTGAAAGTTGGACCTGTGAGGTTTAACCTTTCAAAATCAGGAATAGGGGTCTCAGCGGGAATAAAGGGATTTAGAGTCGGAACTGGACCCAGAGGAAATTATGTGCATATGGGTCGTGGTGGACTTTATTACAGGAAGACATTATCGAGCAACCATAGTGAAAGCAGACAACCCCAAAGTGCAAATGTATCATCTCCTAACACAACCAAATCAATCTATGGACAGGTGCAAACAATTGAAAGTGCATCAGTCTTGCAAATGGTTGATTCGTCAGCATCATCTCTTCTTTCTCAACTGAACGAAAACAGACGGAAAATTAATCTTGCTCCAATTGTTGGAGCATTATGTGGTTTCTTGTTCCTTGTTATGATTTCTGCGGGTGCGCCTGCTTTTCTGTTAGTCCCAACAATTATTTTTGCTGTTATTGCAACGTGGGCATCTTATTATAATGATGAATTGAACAATAACACCGTCCTGTTTTATGAACTTGAGGGCGAATCAGAGCTATCATATGAAATGCTGCATAATTCGTTCGATGAACTAGCAAGGTGTTCTGGTGCATGGCATATCGAGGCGAAAGCAGCAGTAATAGACACAAAAAGGTCTGCTGGCGCAACTGAATTAGTCAAACAACACAGAATCACTATACGAAAGACAGCACCACCGAGAGTAAAAACAAATATTGCTATACCGATGATGCCAGCTGGAAAACAAACACTTTATTTCTGTCCAGATAGGGTGTTGGTATATACTCAAGATGGGATAGGTGCAGTAAATTACACCGATATTTATGTTGCAGTCAACCAGATTAATTTTGTTTTAAGTGGATTCGTTCCATCTGACACTAGGATAATAGGGCACACATGGCAATATGTAAACAAGGATGGCAATCCAGACATGCGTTTCTATCCCAATCCACAACTTCCGATAGTGCAATATCAGAGTTTTCACATAAAAAGTAATTCTGGGCTAAATGAATTGTTCTATTTCTCAAGACCAAATGCAGCTAGTTCACTCAGTGTAGTTTTGCGTCAGCTTGCAAATGCCAACCTAAGTTGAAGATCATATCACAAATTATTAGTCGGGCTGGATATCCGATCCAGCCCGAAAAAAGAATGTCAGCTTTCATGTATATATGAAGCATCAGACCATCAAACCATCCAGCCATCAGACTCTCTCATTCACTCAGTCAAAGCCAGCACTCTAAGAGACTCTTCGGCAGTAGTCAGACCGTCGAGCACTTTACGCCGTGCATCTTCTCTGATGGGCATAAAGCCGTTTGATATTGCGGCTTGAAGCAACTCATCACACGGTGCGCCTTCGCCAATCATCTCACGCAGATGACGGTCTATAACCAGCAGTTCATATATCGCCGCTCTGCCTCTGTAGCCTGTTCCATGGCATTTGTCACAGCCCTTGCCTTTGAAGACCTCATGTGATTTCAGGTCGTTCTCGGTTATCTTGAGCATTTTCAGAGCTGGGTTTACTTCAAGCACACGCTCTTTGCAGTCAGGACACACTCGCCTAACAAGCCGCTGGTTCATTGCGCCGAGTAAGGCTGCAGATATCACATAACTTTCTATTCCCATATCGCGAAGACGCTGAATTACCCCGATTGCATCGTTTGTGTGCATCTGAGAAAGCACCATTTGACCGGATATCGCGGCCTCCATAGAAATAGCGGCGTCTTCCATGCACCGCATCTCGCCGATCATTATGACATCCGGGTCGTGCCGGAAAAATGATCTCAGCGCAGTGGCAAAAGTAAAGCCGTTCTTCTTGCAGATTTGAGAATGGTTTACACCCGGTATCATGATCTCAACAGGGTCTTCTATTGTCATAATTTTGACTTCAGGTTTATTTAACTCAAGGAGCGTGGAGTATAGAGTCGTGGTCTTGCCTGAACCTGTGGGGCCGGATGTAAAAAACATCCCCATCGGCTGATGGAGCAAATCTTTGAGTGTTTGAAGATGATCTTGATAAATGTAGATTTTGTCGAGACCGAGTAAGGGCGAACGTTTGTCAAGCATCCGCATCACAATTCCTTCGCCGAGAGTAAATGGGCAGAACGCTATTCGTATATTGTAATCTCGACTGCCCAGTTTCCACGGCATCCTGCCATCCTGAGGGATCCTGGTCTCGGACGTATCCACATCAGCCATCATCTTAATCCGCGTAACTATCCCTATGCGCTCAGCCGAATCAATCGACATTATATCGTGCATCACGCCATCAATTCGATAACGGACTCGCAGTGTGTTATCTCTCTGCGACTCAAAGTGAATATCCGAAGCCTTGCTTTTTATTGCATTGTCGATGATGTCATCGACTTTCTTCACTATTGCCTGCTCGGATGCGGCCTCTGTCCAAGTCAGCAGCCTGCGCGCGCCTTCAAGTTCGTGCCGGCATGCTGGGCATCTGGCAAGATGCTCCTCGAGCTTTGTTTTCTGATCCTCTGAAAGCTCGCCTTTCAGATAAGCGATAATCTCTGTTCTGGCCTGTTCGCAGTTCATGGGTATTCCTCCTGTAATAGGGTCCTGAGCATATTTACAGCCGCGTGCATTCTTGACTTCACCGTCCCAACAGGTATCTCTAACAGTTCTGCAATCTCAATATATTTGAGACCCTCGAAGTGTGAGAGAGTAAACACCATCTTCTGACCCTCGGGCAGCATGGTTATAGCCCGGCGCATCCGAAACCTGCGATACTCCTCCATAAGATGGACCTCAGGCTCTATGCGCTCATTTGCCCTGATATTCTCGAACGGTTTTCTTCCCAGGCTGTCCTGATGGGCGAGCGATACCTCTCCGGAACGGTTTTTTGCCTTGCGGCGCTGCGAGATGTAATAGTTCTTTGCGATCTGGAAGATAAACGTGGAGAATTTGCCCGTCGGTTCATACCGGTCGCGCGCCCGATATAGCCTTAAGAAAGTCTCCTGCAGATAATCCTCCGCTGTGTCCTGATCCCACGTGAGCTGGAAGAGGAACCTGCGGATAGGCTCAGCGTACCGGTTGTAGAGTTCATCAAATGCACAATAGTCACCGGTTTTCACGAGTTCCATCAACTCTGCGTCCGTCAGTACTTCCATTCGTCCTCCCGACATCTCACATGTGATAGAACGCTCAGGAAGCAAAAATGTTCGACCGATGTTGCTTGCCCATTTTGCACTCGACGGTTTTTGGTGGTAGAGTATTGTTATGAAAAAAGCACTCATATTTGCCGCACTTATAATCATTGCTTTGGCATCGGCTGCTGCCGCCGATTCACCTTCCGGCTGCGCGGGTGTTATCCGTGTATTTGGTGATCGGTCGAACTGGATGAATATGTGTTTTGTGGTCGGCGACGGCAGTTGGGTCGTCACTACTTATGATTCGATAAGCGAAAATGTCGGCAAAGATGCCACACATCTGATCCACCATCCGATCTTTGTCAGTTCATATACTGGTGCGGCATATCAGTGCGAACTCAAGTCATATGACAAGGATCTCAACCTTGCCCTGCTCAAACTTCCGATAAGCGGCCTGCCGTCGGTCACTTTTGCGCAATCGAGCGATTTTGCAAAGGCTGCAAGGGGAACACTGGGCGAGCTTATGAGTGGTGACCCCATCGGCAATCGCTGGCCGACACAGATATATGGCGTGACTCGTGAAAAGTCCGGTGAGTCATATAAACTTATGGTTGGCAGTTGGAGCGCAGATAAAGTATTCGTCACCGAGATCGGTAAGTACTATTGGGCATTTATAATTGATGTAAATCCGACTGAGTCTATCCCGGACGGATCGATAGTTGCGCGTGGACCATTGGTAGTGGGCATGTACCTCAACCGGATGGTAATCACCGGCGGCAGGCAAGATCAGATATTCGGCCGGTGCGCAATTTCCACTGCAATTGTGCGCTGGCTCGGCGAGCATGGTGTTGACACTGCCACGCTGTACTCGCCGCCTTCGGCAACAATCAGCCGTGGAGCCGATGCGGATGCTGTCTTTCAATTGCAAGCGAGTGTTTACACCATGATCGGAGCGTCGAGGCCGGACCTCGCGCAGTCTATCGCGCAGTCTCTGGTCAAACTACGCCCGTCCGATGCCCAGCCGCACCTTGTTCTTGGTATAGCGCTCACCGGGCTTGACAAGTATGATGAGGCAATAAGTGAGTTCGACGCAGCAGGCAAGATAGATCCCAAGCTGCCTATGCTGCATATAAACCGCGCTTTTGCCTTACTTGGACAAAAAAAGGCCGATGAGGCCGAAAAGGAATTAATAAAAGCAGTCGAGGAAGCGCCGGATGATGTTCGTCCGGTGGCTGCGCTTGCTGATTTTTATCTAGCGGACGAAAAAAACTACGAGAAGGCTCTGACATATGCAAAGAAGGCTGTCACGATGGCTTCAGACAGCCCGTCTGCATATTTGCTGCTGGCTCGTGTGCAGAAGCGCCAAAAAAACTATCAGGACTCTGTCAACTCCATCGGCCAGGCTCTCAAGATGGCTTCTGACTGGCCGGATGCATGGTATGCTCTCGGTTCGACGTATGAAGAAGCCGGCGATTACGAAAAAGCCGAAAAATCCTACCGCACTCTGGCCGAGAAACAGCCAAAAGACCCTCATGCGCTGCTCACTCTTGCCTCTTTTCTTGTCGACCGCGGCAAGAAGGATGAAGCGATGACTGTAATCGGTAAGATTCGGGCGCTGAATCCCCCCAAGGATGTGCTTGAGGCCGTACAGATTTTAGAAAATAAGGCCAGCAAAAAAACAACAATCGCAACAATAAATCACAAATTATGTGGCTGATTGTCTATCCATGTATGACCAAGTATCGTATGCTTCGATCGCAGCTCAAAATTCCCCACCAAGTATGTCTTCGACCTGGTAATCTTGCCAGTTTTACCTTAATGCTGTCTTCAAAGTATTGACAAACAAAACTATCTAGCTCATCATGATAATTTAATGGTTGGCTGTTGTTTTGTGTCGATTTAATGTGCAGTTTTATTAAAGAGATAAGAGGCTGGAGGGATTGTCATGCGCATCTGCACGCGTATTTTTTGGGGAGTTTGCATTTTACTGGGAATTTGCGTTCCCGCATATGCCACAAACGTCGGCGGAACAATATCTGCAAACACTGTCTGGTCTGTGGCGAACAGTCCATATGTAGTCACATCCAATGTTACAGTAAACTCATCAGTAACACTAACCATAGAGCCTGGTGTGAGTGTCTATTTTTCTAGTGGCACTCGCTTGTACGTCAACGGGACTATCAACTGTTCCGGCACGAGCGCGGACGGCATATATTTCGGTTCTGCACTTGAGTTGAACACACCTTCAACAGCGGCGCCGGGGGACTGGAGTGGTATAGTCATAGCGAGCGGCATATCCAGTGTGTTGAGCTATTGCACAGTCGCGTACGCTACGAACGGTATATATGCCAATGATTCCGCTGCTCCCACGATTACAAACTGCACATCCAGCAATAACAGTCTTTATCCTATATCCGTATATCCCGATGGTGTGTACAAGACCTCCGGCAACTCGGGCATCGGCAATGGTTCCGGTGATGTGATCGCGGTGAGAGGCGGCGATATAACCACCAGCCAGACGTGGATTACCCAGCCTCTTTCATACCGTGTGACCGGAGATATTGTTGTATACGGTGTGCAAAATGACCCCACACAACCCTGTGTGCTCACACTCGATGCCGGGGTCGCCGTCAGGTTCAACTCTAGCTGTGGACTGGATATCGGGCGTAATCATTATGGTTGGTGGTATGGCGCACTTGCCTGTGCAGGCACGGAAGGCAACGGCGTATTGCTCTCATCTTCGTCCGACAGCCCCGCGGCAGGCAGTTGGCAGGGTGTACGTTTTTACGCTGGAACGCGGTCCGACCTTTCCAATATGACCTACACGACAGTCGAATATGGCGGCCAGGGCACCAACGGCGGCATTAACTGTTACAGCTCAAATCCCACTATCAGTAATTGCACACTGCAATATAACAGCAGCCATGGGATATACGCTGATGACAGCGCATCCCCGACAATCACCGGCTGCAGTCTTAACAATAACAGCGCTTATCCAATATATATCCATCCCAACTATGTTTATAATACCTCCGGCAACTCGGGCATCGGCAATGGTTCCGGTGATGTGATCGCGGTGAGAGGCGGCGATATAACCACCAGCCAGACGTGGATTGCCCAGCCTCTTACATACCGTGTGATTGGCGATATTGTTGTATACGGAGTGCAGAATGACTCCACACAGCCCAGCGTGCTCACACTCGATGCGGGAGCAGTTGTAAGGTTCAATTCCAACTGCGGACTGGATATCGGGCGTGATCATTATGGTTGGTGGTATGGCGCACTTGCCTGCGCAGGCACGGAAGGCAACGGCGTATTGCTCTCATCTTCGTCCGACAGTCCCGCGGCAGGCAGTTGGCAGGGTGTACGTTTTTACGCTGGAACGCGGTCCGACCTTTCCAATATGACCTATACCACCGTCGAGTATGGCGGCCAGGGTACCAACGGCGGCATAAACTGTTACAGCTCAAATCCCACTATCAGTAATTGCACACTGCAGTACAACAGTGGATATGGGATCTACTCCGATGACGGTGCTGTTCCTTACATAGCAGATTGTGTTTTGAATTCAAATGGTTCCTATCCGATCAGTGTCTACTGCAATAATATACAAGGCAGACTCACAGGCAATACCGGCAGTGGCAACGTATCTGGCGACTATATAGCAATCCGAGGCGGCAGCGTTACCACCAGCCAGAGCTGGATTCCGCAACCCCTGGTCTATCGCGTGACGGGCAACGTGAATGTATACGGGGTTCAAAATGATGAGGCCAAGCCCAGCATACTCACACTCCCATCCGGGACCACAGTCAAGTTCAACAGCGGCTGCGGGTTATATATGGGAAGAGAATTTTATGGTGCCTGGTAT